>JAYVTJ010000165.1:0-2789 GCA_043774415.1 Fimbriiglobus sp.
GCGGCGGACGCGCGAGTGCGCGACTTTCACGCCGCAGCGGTCGCAGACCATGCCCTTGAACTTCATGCCGCGGTACTTGCCGCAGGTGCATTCCCAGTCCTTTTCCGGCCCGAAGATGCGCTCGCAGAAGAGGCCGTCCTTTTCGGGGCGATAGGTGCGGTAGTTGATGGTCTCGGGCTTCTTGACTTCGCCGAAGCTCCACGAGCGGATGTCGTGGGGACTGGCGAGGCTGATGCGGACGGCGCCGTAGTCGTTGATGCGGTCGTAGTTCCCGGTCTCGGCGGCGCTGGCGCCGGGGGCGACGGTGGCGGTGCTCATATTCGATCTCTGGGCCGGAGTGTATCGTTCGAAAAAAGAACCTCATCTCCGCGAGCCCGCGAGCGCTTTCGGGGCGCTCGCAAGTCCACGGCGAACCGCTTCATCAAACCCGCTTCTTCTCCAGTTGCATGTTGAGCCCCAGCCCGCGGATTTCGTGCGTGAGCACGTCGAAGCTCGCGGGGGTCCCGGCCTCCAGCGTGTTCTCCCCCTTCACCATGCTCTCGTAGATCTTCGTGCGGCCTTCCACATCGTCCGACTTCACCGTCAGCAGTTCCTGGAGGATGAACGCGGCCCCGTAGGCCTCGAGCGCCCAGACTTCCATTTCGCCGAAGCGCTGGCCCCCGAAGCGGGCCTTCCCGCCCAGCGGCTGCTGCGTAATGAGCGAGTACGGCCCCGTGGCCCGCGCGTGCACCTTGTCGTCCACGAGGTGGTGGAGCTTGAGCATGTAGAGGTAGCCGACCGTCACCGATTGCTCGAAGCGCTCGCCGGTCCGGCCGTCGTACAGGATGCTCTTCGCGGTTTCGTTCAGCCCCGCTTCCTTGAAGGTCTTCTTGATTTCGTCTTCGGTCGCCCCGTCGAACACCGGCGTGATCGCCTTGAACCCGAGCTTCGAGGCGGCGTACCCCAGGTGCGTCTCCAGAATCTGGCCGACGTTCATCCGGCTCGGCACGCCGAGCGGGTTGAGCAGGATGTCCACCGGCGTGCCGTCCTTGAGGAACGGCATGTCTTCCTCGGGCATCACCTTCGAGATGACCCCCTTGTTCCCGTGCCGGCCGGCCATCTTGTCGCCGACCGAGATGACGCGCTTCGTGGCGATGTAGACCTTCACCATCTGCTGCACACCGCTCGGCAGTTCGTCGCCGCGCTTCAGCGAGTTCGACTTGCGCTCCTGCTCGTCGATGAAGAACTGGATCCGCTCCCAGTGGCGGGTGTGGATCTTGTTCACCTGCTTGGTCTTCTCGGGCGTCCGAACGTCCAGCGTATCCCGGTTGAAGTTCCGGGCCTGCTCGGCGACGACGCGGTCGTCCTTGTCGGTGCCCAGCACCTTGCCGGTGTTCGGATCCTTGAGTTCCTTCTTCTCGATGACTTCGCCGAGGGCGTCGATGAACTCGCGGAACTGCGACGCGATCTTCTCGGCGTACTCCGTCTCGATGCGCTTCTCTTCCTTGGCCAAGTCCCGGCGCTCGTCTTCGGTCATGCTCGCCCGGCGGCTGAAGCGCTGCGTCTGGATGACGATGCCCTCCACACCCGACGGCACTTCGAGGCTGTCGTTCTTCACGTCTTCGCCGGCCCGGCCGAAGATCGCGTGCAGCAGCTTTTCTTCCGGCGTCAATTCGCTGCGGCTCTTCGGCGACACCTTGCCGACGAGGATGTCGCCGGGCTTGACGAATGTGCCGACCCGCACGATCCCGTATTCATCGAGGCTACCGAGCGCCTTGGGGGACACGTTTGGGATGTCGCGGGTGAACTCTTCCTTGCCGAGCTTCGTCTCGCGGATTTCGATGTCGAACTCTTCGATGTGGATCGAAGTGTACGTATCGTTTTTGACGAGTCGTTCGCTGATGATGATCGCATCTTCGAAGTTGTACCCCTCCCAGCTCATGAACGCGACGAGCACGTTGCGGCCGAGGGCGAGTTCGCCGTTGTGGGTCGCAGCCCCGTCGGCGAGGATCGTGTTCTTCTTCACCTTCTGGCCCATCGTCACGATGGGGCGCTGGTTCAGGCAGGTGCGCTCGTTGAGCCCGTGGAACTTCCGCAGCACGTACTCGCGGACGATCTTGTCCTTCTCTTCGATCTTGATGCGGGCGCCGTCCACGTAGACGATGGTGCCGTCTTCCTGGGCCTTGACGAGCATCCCCGAATGCCGGGCGACTTCCTTTTCGAGGCCGGTCGCCACGATGGGCGGCTCGGTCACGAGCAGGGGCACGGCCTGCCGCTGCATGTTCGAACCCATGAGCGCGCGGTTCGCGTCGTCGTGCTCCAAGAACGGGATCAGCCCCGCCGAGACGCCGACCATCTGCTTCGGCGACACATCGAGATAGTTGATGTTCTTCGCGTCGATGGAGGTCAGTTCCCCACTCGAGCGACCGTTGACGCGGGCCACGGAGATCTTGCCGTGCTCGACATCGGTGTCGGCCGGGGCGAGTTGCAGGTGCGCTTCTTCGTCGGCCCGGAGCTTCACCACATCTTCGTGGAGCTTGCCGTCGGTCACCTTGCGGTACGGGGTGATGAGGAAGCCGTACTCGTCGATCTCGGCGAAGATGCTGAGGCTCGAAATCAGACCGATGTTCGTCCCTTCCGGGGTTTCGATCGGGCAGATGCGGCCGTAGTGCGAGATGTGAACGTCGCGCACTTCGAAGCCGGCTCGTTTGCGGTTCAAGCCACCTGGCCCGAGGGCCGACAGACGGCGCTCGTGAGTCAACTGGGCGAGTGGATTGGTCTGATCGACGACTTGCGACAGTTCGCTTCGG
>JAYVTJ010000166.1:0-6885 GCA_043774415.1 Fimbriiglobus sp.
CCCGAACGACGACCGGCTCGGCGAGCGCTTCCCCGATATGTGCTTCGCCTACGACCGCGCCCTGCTGGCACTCGGGCGCAAGGTCGCGCTGGAGCGGAAGATACCTGTGCAGCAGGGCGTCTATGTCGCGGTGCCGGGGCCGAATCTCGAAACGCGGGCGGAGTACCGCTTCCTGCGCGCCCTCGGTGCGGATGTCGTCGGCATGTCCACGGTGCCGGAAGTGATCGTCGGCGTGCACGGCAAGATGCGGAACTTCGGCGTCTCCATCGTCACCGATCTGTGCCTCGCGGACTCGCTCCAGCCCGTGAGTCTGCCCGAGATTTTGGAGACGGCGCGCGAAGCCGAACCGCACATGCGGACGCTGATCCGCGAAGTCGTGGCGCAGATCTGAGGCTCCTGACGGAGTATCCGAGCGATGGCGCGGTGGATCGAAGCCCTGAAGCGGCTCTTGTTCAATGCCACCCGGCAGGTGCCTGCGCCCGTACCCTTACGCTCGGGCGGAACGTCCCAAATCGTCGAGCCTCCCTCGACATCCGCGCACCGGCAATCCGAAAGCCTCACGCTCATCGCCGGCGGGCTGGCCCACGACTTCAATAACCTCCTGGCCGGTATCCTCGGTCACGCCGACTTGGCCGCAGCGCTCGTCCCGCCCCACTCCGCCGAGCGGATGCACCTGGCGAAGATTGCGGAGTCCGCGCGCCGGGCCGCCGAGTTGAACGGCCAGCTCCTCGCGTTTGCCGGGAAAGGTCGGCTCCTCGAAAGTCGGATCGACTTCAACCGGCTGATCGAGCGGGCGGCCGATGCGATCCGGGCGGCGCTGCCGAATCCGCCCCGCATCGAACTCGACCTCGATCCCGCTCTGCCCGACGGGATGGGGGACGAAAATCAGATCGGGCAGGCCATCCGGAATTTGGTGCAGAACGCCATCGAAGCGCGCTCGACTCCGGAGGACACCCTCACAATTCGGACGCGGCCGCACTCGCCCGATCCCGCGCGCTCCGGGGCGATCCGCATCGAATTCGCAGATACGGGAACCGGCATCGATCCCGCGGTGTTCGACCGCATCTTCGATCCCTACTTCTCCACGAAGGCATTCGGCCGCGGCATGGGCTTGGCCGCGGTCCACGGTATCGTCGCTTCACACGGGGGATCCATTTCCGTCGCGAGCGCTGCCGGGCGCGGCACCACGTTCACCGTAATCCTGCCGGCGGTGATGGCGCGCGAAACGGTCCCCGAGACGTCGCTGCCGCCGCTCGATGCGGCCCCGTCAAGCGAGCGCCGTTCGGCGCTGATTATCGACGACGAGGAAACTGTCCGGCTGCTCGTGGTGCAGATGCTCCAGAAATTCGGCTGGGAGGTGCTCTCCGCCGACGGCGGCCGCAAGGGCATCCTCGCGTTCGAAGGCAACGCCGACCGGATCGCGTTCGTCGTCCTCGACCTCATGATGCCGGAGATGGACGGCCTCGCGGTGCAGGCGGCGCTCCGCGCCATTCGCCCCGATCTGCCGATCCTCTTCTGCACCGGGTATTCCGCCGAAGCCCTCGATGCCGACGAGCAGAGTGGCCCGTCGGCCCTGCTCCTGAAACCCTTTTCGCTCGGCGATCTCGAAGTGGCTGTGGCCGATCTCCTCGGGAAAGCCTGTCCCACGGCCGTCGGCTGATGGGCGAACTCGCCGCCGGACGTTGCCCCGCACCGGCCGTGGACTATTCTTCCCTTCACACTCTCCCCCGTCGTCCGAGGGTCTCTCCCCGTGCCGCCCGCGCAAAAAGTCCGCGTCGCAATCGTCGGCCTCGGCTTCGGCTCCGAGTTCATCCCCATCTACCAGAACCATCCGAATGCCGAGATGGTCGCCGTCTGCCGGCGCAACCGGGTCGAACTCGACGCCTGCGCCGACAAGTTCGGGATCGCGAAGCGCTACACCGACTTCCGGCAGGTGCTCGACGATCCGGACATCGACGCGGTCCACATCAACAGTCCGATCCCGGATCACGGACCGCAGACGATCGCGGCGTTGAAGGCCGGCAAGCACGTCGCCTGCACGGTGCCGATGGCGACGAGCCAAGAGGAGATCGCCGTGATCGTCGCGCTTCAGAAGCGGGTGAACAAGACCTACATGATGATGGAGACTGTGGTGTACGCCCGAGAGTACCTCTTCGCGAAGGAGCTGTACGAGCGCGGCGCGCTCGGGCGCATCCAGTTCCTGCGCGGGAGCCACCAGCAGGACATGGACGGCTGGCCGAACTACTGGCCCGGCCTGCCGCCGATGTGGTACGCCACGCACTGCGTCAGCCCCTGCCTCGCGATCCTGAGCGAACCGGGCAAGCCGGCGACGCCGAGAGCGTCGTATGCCACGGGTCGGGCCGCATCCGCGAGGAACTCGTCGGCAAGTACGGCAGCCCCTTCGCACTGGAGACGGCAACCTTCAAGATCGCGGGCAGCGACGTCTGCGCCGAAGTGACGCGGACGCTCTACGACGTGGCCCGCCAGTACCGCGAGAGCTTCGACGTGACCGGTTCGAAAGCGAGCTTCGAGTGGCAGCAGGTCGAAGGGGAAGATCCCGTGATCCACACGAAGAACTCCACCGAGACGCCGCGCGCCGAAGCGAAGATTCCGGAGCGGGTGAAGGTGCCCGACTACGCCGACCGACTGCCGGAGCCGATCCGCAAGTTCACCGGCGCCATCCACGATGCGACGCACCTGAGCTTCGTGCAGGGGGGCGGGCACGGCGGCAGCCACCCGCACCTCGCGCACAACTTCCTGATGGCCGTGTTCGGCGAGCGGACGGCTTTTCCGGATGCGCCGACGAGCGCGAATTGGACGCTCGTCGGCCTGTGCGCCCACGAGAGCGCGATGGCCGGCGGCACGCGGGTTGCCATTCCGAAGTTCTGATGCGATCCGGATACCGCCCGTGAAGAACCATCCTCCGCACCTCGAATCGCCGGACCGCACCGCGGTCGCCGGGCGGTCGAGCGCGGACGCGATGGAACGCGAGGGCTTGCGGGACGCGCTGCGCCGCGCCGAATGCGGCTTCGCGAGCTGCGACGATTTCCTGCTCCTGAGCGGCGACCCGCTCGGGATGGATGCGCTCGCGGATCGGAGCGACCGGGTCTGGCCGCAACTGCGCTGCCTCGCCGTCCTCCATCCCGAATTGATTCCGCCCTTCGCCGAGTGGTTCCGGGCGCCGGATCGCCTCGAACCTTATGTCGAAGCGGCCTTCGAAGGCGCCGCCGATGAAGATGCCGCGCGGTGGGAGAAGTACTGGGCCGTCGTGATCCGTGTCCTCGATGGCTGCTCGTGTACCGAAGTTTTCCTCGAACTGCTCCGGAACCGCCGGCGCGATCTGGGAACGCTGACGAGGCCGGGGCGCAGCATCCTGCGCCGCGAAGCGCGACAGCGGCTGACCACCGCGACGCCGGAGCTGGTGCCACTCCTCTTCCCGTGCGATGCGGTCGAATGCCGCGAGATCCTCGGCGACCCCGAATTGCCCGCCGAGTGGCGCGGCTTCGCGCTCGCCGCGACCCTCAAGTCGTCCAAGTCTCGGATGATCCGCCGCGATGTTTACGAAGCAGCACTCGCCGCGCTCCGCGTGGCCCCGCCGGATGTGCTCGGCCAGTTTGTGCTGAGAGCGCAGCACATCTATCCGGAGCACCCCGAACTCTGGCGGGCGATCGCGAAGTCCGACCTCGACCGTGGGCAAGTCGTCGAGCGGCTGCTCGAACTGGGGAACGCCATCGCTCCCGCGCGGTGGCGCCCACTGCTCGACGAACTCGGCGCCTTCGCCGACCGGGTCGTCCTCGGGCCGGATCGGCTCATCCGCGTTCTGGCGGCGGCCGGTGCCGAAGCGGACGCATGGCCACTTTGGGATGCCGTCGTCGGCCGATTGGACACGAGCTTCCTCTCGGGCGACTTTTCGCAGGTCGGCGAATGGTCGGCCATCGAGCGGGCGCGGCGGCGGGCCGTGCGCGACCGCGCGACGTTCCTCCCCGATCACCTCGCCGCCAAACTCGATGCGGGCATCGCCCTCCAGCGCTGGATGAATCGCCGGGAGATCGGCGCGGAACCCGCGCAGTTGCAGACCGCCTTCGCCGCGCTCGGCTGTCCGCTACCGGCGGCGCTGCACACCATCTATCACACCGCGTTCGGCGCGCCGACCGTCGGCGGCGACTTGCCGAAGGTCGAACGATTCGCGGAACTGTTCCTCGCGCTCTACCCGGTCTCCGTGGACACCGATGCCGCGGCGGCCGCTTGGCAGAGTGTCGCATCGACCGTGCTGTCGCCGGATCGCGAGGCACTCCAAGGCTACTTCTGGGCGCGCCTGGTGCCCGGAGTTCAGCGCGAGCGGCGGATGGAGACTCCTCCGATCGCGCCGGCGCCGGCCACCGCACCGCAATCGTCATGGAAGTCCGAAGCGCTTCTGTACTCGGGGATCATCGGGATCGTCGGCCTGATGCTCGGGGCCCTTCTGCTATTCTGGTAGTGTCGGCCGGATTTCCATCGGGGCGCGGTTCATGACTTCCCTGCTCTCCTTTTTCAACCGGCCGCTGGCGCTGAGCTGGTCGGCGCACCCCGTCAATCTGCTGGCTATCCTCCTAGTGCTGGCCGCCGGCGCCGCCATCGTCGCGATCACGCTCTGGACCTACTCCGGCCAGTTAGGCGGGAACCGCCGGCGACTGCTTCTGCTCATCGCGCTGCGGCTGATCGCCCTCCTCGTCATCCTGCTGACGGCACTGCGGCCGGCGTATCCCGTGGACGAACAGCCGAAGATCCGCACGCAGTTGCTCATCGGCATCGACGTCTCCGAGAGCATGACGGTGCGCGACGAAGTCGGGAACCAAACGCGGATCGACGCCGTGCGCCGCACCCTCGAAAACTGCCAGCCGACGATCGACGCCCTCCAGACCGAACAGAACATGACGGTGACGCTCTACGGCTTCGGCGCCTCGAATTTCGCCGAAGCGAGCGGCGCCTACGACCCCGCGGCCCCGGCCAATGCGCAGCAGTCCGACTACCGCAACTACCTGACGCGGACGCTCGAAAAGTGGCAGGGGCAGAAGTTCGTCCGCGGGCACATCCTCATCGGCGATGGCGCCGAAAACGCCACGGGCTCATCCGCGCTCGCCGATGCCGCGGCTTGGCGTCGCACTGCGCCAATCCAGACGTTCGTCGTCGGCACCACCACGCCGCCGGGGGCGATCCGCGATGTCGCCATCGTCGATGCCCGGCTCGACCCCGATCCCGTCGCGATCAAGAATGATGTCACCCTCCGCCTCAAGGTGAACGCCTTCGGCTTCGCCAACACCACGGTGCCGGTGCGCGTGCAGTACGACCTCGGCCAGGGTTACAAAGATGTGCTCATCGAAAAGGTGAAGCTCGCGAAGGACAAGGACAACACGATCGAGCTGAAGCTGAAGGCGCCGGATCAACTTCCCGAGGACCAGAAGAAGCAGCCGCGGAAGCAGATCAAGGTCCGCGTCGAGATCCCCATCGCCGATGTGCCGGGCGACATCAACCCCGCGAACAACGTCCTCGAAACGTACATGAACCTCACGAAGGAGGGCCTGCGCGTCCTCATCGTGGATCGCTACCGCTACGAGTACGCCTTGTTGCTCGACGCTCTCGCGGCCGATCCGCGCATCGACGTTCGGAAGGTCGATCTCCAAACCGACGAAGGCGGCACCGGCTTGGCCGAAGCGTTCGACTTCGACGACAAAGCCTACGACGTGCTCATCCTCGGCAACGTCTCCGCCGCGCAGATCGCGGCCATCGATCCGAAGATCCCCGCCCGCATCTACGAGCGCGTGATCAAGAAGGGGATGGGCTTCATGATGATCGGCGGGCACGCGACCTTCTCCGGCGTGCCGGGCGATGCGAAGACCGGCTGGCGCGGCGCGAAGGAGATCGAAGCGCTCCTCCCCGTGACGCTCAACGATGGCCCAGCCGATCTTCCGCTCGGGTTCTTCGACAGCCCGACAGCCCGCTATCAGACCATCGTGAATCCGCGCTTCGCCGACAATTTCCTCGTGAAAATCGGCGGCACCAAAGCCGAGTCGGACGAACTCTGGGGCAAGCTCAACGAGAAGGCGAGCCGCTCGCGCTTCACCGGCCTCAGCAACATCGGCTCACCGCTGCCGACCGCCGACGTCTACGCGTGGGCCGCGAACACCGATCAGCCGATCCGCAACTCGGACGGTAAAGGCCTCGCCCCGCTGCTCGTCGGCCATCAGATCGGCGACGGTAACCGCGGTCGCGTGCTCGCCTTCGCGGCCCAGGACACGATGATGTGGCAGCGCTACGGCCAGCCGAAGAGCCAAGACGGCAAGCTGATCCACTCGCGATTCTGGCGCCAGCTCGTCCTCTGGCTCGCCCACCAAGAGACCGACGAGAGCACCGTGACGGCCCGGCCGTCGTTCCCGCGCTTGGCCGTCGGCAGCAAGCAGGAGGTCCGCTTCGGCATCAAGGGGCAGAACGGCGCGGTCGTGGTGAACCCGACCTTCGACGTGACGGTCTTCGCCCCCGGCGACGCCATCGGCAAGAAGGTCGATGTCGAAGCCGACCCCGCGGGCGGATCGATCCTCAACTACAACCCGGCGAGTGCCGGGGAATACACGGTGAAGGTGACCGCGAGCGGCAAGACGGCGAAGGGCGAAGCGGTGGCCGGCGATGCCTCGGCGAAGTTCATCGGCTATCCCGAAACGGCCGAAGAGATGATCCGCACGGCCGCCGATCCGGACTTCCTGGCGAAGGTCGCCGCGGCGAGCGGCGGCAAGGGCTACCGCCTCGACGAACTCCCCGGCTTCCTCAAAGAGCTGCGGGGCCAGCCGATCGACAGCGTGAAGCCCAAGCAGAAATACCTGCCGAACTGGGATCGGAAATCGTCGGAAGGCT
>JAYVTJ010000167.1:0-3840 GCA_043774415.1 Fimbriiglobus sp.
GTGTCGGGCCTCGCGGACTCGGCCCGACCTTCGAAATCGCTCCAATTCCCACCGCTCACTCCGCCGCTTCGAGTTCGGCGGACATCGACCCCTTGCAGCGCGGGATACTCGCATCGGGGCCGTAGGCGTGGATCTGATCCTGCTTCAGTTCGGCGTGTTCGAGCGTCGTCGTCAGCACGATGGCCCGACCCTTCTTGTCCACCATTTCCGCGAGTTTGAAACCCTTCTCGACGGGGTGCCCGAAGAGTTCTTTCAGCATGACGATGACGTACTCGTACGAGTGGTCGTCGTCGTTGAGCAAGATGACGTGGTACGGCGGCTGATACTTGCGCTCGACGGCCGAGTCGGTATCCGTTTCCGTCTCCGTTTCCACATCGGGGAAAATCGTCGGCGCGGCCATAGTTCTATTCCCGCAATCACTTCAGGGGGCGGAGCGGATTCGTCTGCAGACCGGCGAGGGCCGAGGGCGGATCGACCCGCCCGAAGCAGACGACCGCGATGTCGTCATTCTGAACGCGGCCATCGGCGTGCTTGCGGACGGCCGCGACCATGCGCTCGCCGATGGCCTTGGGCCGCATATCGAGACTGCCGTCGGACGCGCCCATCACGGCCGCGGCCGCGCCATCCATCTCGAACTGCGTCCCGTCGGGCGACATCGCTTCCGAGATGCCGTCGGTGTAGACCACGAGCGCGTCGCCCGGATCGAGGATCACCGTCACGGAATCGTACACGAAGCCCTCCATCGCGCCGAGGGGCAGTCCGGTCATTTCGGTGCTGATGGCTTCGGCGAACTCCGACTCGGCCGCGCGGTAGCGCTGCGGATTCACCTGCGCGGCATTCACGATGACGACGCGGTGCGTCAGCGGATCGAGTACGAGCGCGGCGAGCGTGACGAACCGGTCGCCGATGCCGCCGCGGAAGAGCTGGTCGTTCAGCACGCCGATGGCCTTGTGCGGCTCCGGCTGCGTCAGCATCGAGAAACGCACTTCGGCGCTCAGCTTCGCCATGAGCAGCGCGGCGGGCACGCCCTTGCCGGCAACATCGCCGAGCACGACGGCGAGCAGGCCGCCGGGCAGGGGGATGAAGTCGTAGTAGTCGCCGCCGATGGTTTGGGCGGCGCTGTAGAAGCCGAAGAATTCGTAGCCGGGCACGAGCGGGAGCGTCTGGGGGAGGAAGCCGAGCTGCACCTGCTTCGCGAGTTCGATTTCGCGCTGCGACTTCTCGCGCAGGATCGACAGCGCATGCCCCTGGGCCTTCTCGACGGCGATGGAGGCAAGGTTGCCGACGATGGTGAGGAGCTTGAGGTCGTCCTCGCGGAACTTCTTCGTGATGTCCTGAGTGTCGAGCTGGAGTGCGCCGATCGGCTTGCCGTCGGAGGTCGCCAGCGGCACGCACATCACGGAGCGGATGCGGAACTCGGCGATCGACTGCGACGAACCGAGCGCGGTATCCGACGATGCATCCTCGCTGAGGTAGGCCTGCATCTGCTCGAGGCAGCGGCGCACGATGGTCTTGCTGAAGCGGTCGTCCATGCCGCTGCGGCGGGCCTTGAACCCCTTGGCGTACGGCCGACCGGCGTCGTCGAGGAGGATCGCGAAGGCCCGGTCTGCCTGCTTGAAGACGCCGAAGAGCGTGTCCAGAATCTGCGGCAAAAGGGGTTCGAGTTCGAGCGTCTTCGACAGGCTCGTGCTGATCTCGAGCAGCGCCCGCAAGCGCTCGGTCGGCTGCACTTCGAGGAACTGCTGCGCGGCGTTGCGGTTCACCGCGTGCTGGATGGTCGTCATCTCGCCGGTCTCGTCCCCGGCGACGGGATCGGGCAGGTTCGACATCCAGTCCTTCGGCAGCGGCGCCGGAGCCGTGAAGCGCTCGTCCTGGAACCGGAAGAGGAAATCGCAGATCTTCAGCCGGTCCTCGTGCTTGATGGGGACTTTGCCTTCGACGAGCTTGTTGTTCAGCAGGGTGCCGTTGCGGCCCAAACTCTCGACGAAGAATTTGCCCTGGCCCTGCGAGATGACGGCGTGCTTGCGGCTGATGGCCTGCTTGCCGTCGTCGATGACGATGTCGCATTCGTCGGGCGGGGTCTTCTGGCGGCCGATGGACGTTTTGCCGCTCTGATCCGCATTCAGCGGGAACGTCTGCGGCGTGGCCGTCCCGACCGGAGACTTGATCAGAATCAGGTTGGGCATGGTGCTACAGGGGATGCGGGAATGCGGTGGGCGCACTGAGGATGGTAGCGGGGGGAGCGGGATGACGCAAGCGGGCGATGGGTTTCTTCGGGTGGCAACCGACATTTGATCTGGACGCATTTCCAGTATTCTGGTTTTTCTTCCGATGCGGCCGCGCCCCCCCCCGGCATCGGAATCACACCCCGATTTTCGGAACGTGCCATGCCCATCAACAGTTTGCGACCCGTGCCCCTGGACGCGCTCGTCCTCGGAGAGTCGGTTCCGCATCGGAATTGGATCTGGGAGGGCTACTTGGCGGCGGGGGACGTCGCGCTGCTGACGAGCCAGTGGAAGACCGGGAAAACGACCCTGATCGCCGGACTGCTCCGGAACCTCGCCACCGGCACGCCCTTTCTGGAACGGTCGACCGCCCCGTGCCGCGTCTGGTACGTCTCGGAAGAATCGCACGCCCATTGGGCCGAGCGCCTGGAGGTCCTCCCCATCGGCGGGCGCGTCGAACTCCTCTCGCGGCCGTTCGACGGCCGCCCCACCGCCGCCGAATGGGAGCGCCTGATCGACCGCGCGGCCGAAGCGAGTGCGGAGGAGCCGATCGGCCTCTTCGTCGTCGATCCCATCGCCTCGTTCCTGCCGGGCCGCTGCGAGTCCGATGCCGCGACTCTCCTCGAATCGCTCGGGCCGCTGCACCGCCTCACCTCGCGGAAGACCTGCGTGCTCCTGCTGCACCACCCGCGGAAGAAGCCGGCCGACGAGGGGCAATCGGCCCGCGGCTCGGGCGCCCTCCTCGGCTTCGTCGATACGTCCCTCGAACTGCGCCGCATCGATGCGGAGCACCGGCTGCTGCTCGCGCAGGGCCGCAACCGCGGCGCGCCCGGCCGGCTGACCTACTCGTGGGATCCCGAGACGGGCGACTTCGCGGTGGCCACCGACCCGCGCGACCGGCCGTTCGAAGAGAGCTGGCTCACGATCCGGGCGATCCTGGACGGGTTGGCGGAGGGACTGACGCAGCGGGAGATCGCCGAGGCTTGGCCGGCCGTGGCGTCGAAGCCGGTGGTGAGCACGATCTACGAATGGCTGAACCGCGCCCACAGTCGCCGCCTGGTGCAGCGCGCGGGGCGGGGCGTCCGGACGGAACCGTGGCGGTACCGCCTGAAGCCTGCGGAAGCGAGCGGTTGAGCCGCCGCAAATTGGTATTCTGACACCACCCCGAACTCCGCGCTGGTCCGCCGCAATGCCCGTCGAACTCGCCGCCGCAATTTCCCGATTCGGCGCCGAAGCCAAAGCGAAGCTCTCGAACCCTTCCGCGACCGGCGAACCGGAAGACCAGCTCCGCGCGCCGCTCGAAACGCTCTTCGCGGACATGGCCGAACTCTGCAATCTGCCCCGGAAGGATCTCGTCGCCGTCGGCGAGTCGTCGATCGCCAGCTTGAAGACGCGGCCCGATTACGCCATCACTTTCCGCAAGGCGCTCGTCGGATTCGTCGAGATCAAAGCGCCGGGCAAAGGGGCCGATCCGCGCAAGTACAGAGGCCACGACAAGGAGCAGTGGGAGAAACTGCAATCGCTGCCGAACCTGCTCTACGGGTCTGATCCCACTGGTGCGCCCTTTTCCCTTCGCTAATTCCTTTTCCGATCTCGAGCTTCGTAGGAGTGGTCT
>JAYVTJ010000168.1:0-5994 GCA_043774415.1 Fimbriiglobus sp.
AAAACCTCGTACGCGTGAAAACGAAGACGAAGGGGTTGGGATTTTGATCTCATTCGACTGACTGCTGACAACTGATCGCTGAGAACTGATTTTCATGGAAACAGTGATCAGCGATCAGTTGTCAGCAGTCAGCTCAAGTCACCGGAACGCTCCATGCCTTCACTCTCCCGACGCGATCTCTTCAAAGCCGCACCGCTCGCGGCGGTGCCGTGGTTCGCCGGATTGCCGGCGGGGCATGGGGCCGAGCCGCCCGTCGCGGCGCCGGCGTTCCCCGGTCTCGTCGTGCGGATGCAGGAGCCGCGGAATCTCGAATTCCCGATCTCCGCGCTGAAGGAGAGCATCACTCCGACCGAGCAGTTCTTCGTCCGCAGTCACTTCGCGGTGCCCAAGATCGACCGGGCGACTTGGAAGCTCAAAATCGAAGGGGATGTCGAGAAGCCGCTCGAACTCTCGTACGACGACATCCTCAAACTCAAATCGGTGACGAAGCCGATCACGCTCGAATGCGCCGGCAACGGCCGCGCCTTTCTGACTCCCGCCGTTCGCGGATTGCAATGGGGATTCGGCGGCGTCAGCACCGGGAACTGGACCGGCGTCGAAATCGCGACTGTGCTCGAGAAGGCCGGTGTCAAAGCGGGGGCCACGGAAGTCATCTTCGCCGGCGCCGATCGCGGTGCCGTCACGGCCGATCCCGCATCTCCGGGGCCGATCAATTTCGACCGCAGCATCCCGCTCGAAAAAGTGCTGAAGCCCGAGTGCCTGCTCGCCTATCAGCTCAACGGCGAAGATCTCCCGGAGTCGCACGGCTTCCCGCTGCGCGGCATCATCGGCGGTTGGTACGGCATGGCCAGCATCAAGTGGCTGTCGCGTATCATCGTGACGAGCAAGCCGTACGCGGGGTTCTGGCAGACCATGGACTACTCGTATTTCAAGCGGCGCGATGGCGGCTTGCCGACGCTGACGCCCGTCACCGCGATCGAACCGAAGGCCGTGATCGCCCAGCCGACCCTCGCCGAGGTGATCCCCTTCGGCAAACCGTACCGCGTTCACGGCGCCGCGTGGGCCGGCGAAAAGCGGGTCCGCGAAGTGGAGATCAGCTCGGACGGCGGCAAGACGTGGGAGCGGACGCGGTGCCCGGAGCAGAAGAGTCCGCTCGCTTGGACGCTGTGGGAATACACCTGGACGCCGGCGGTTCGCGGTCCCGTCGCGTTACTGGTACGATGCACCGACGCGTCGGGAAACCGACAGCCCGACCAGCGGGATCCCGACCGGCGCAGTTCGATGATCAACCATCTGGTGCCCGACGAAGTGCTCGTGAAGTGATTCCTTCAGCCCGAGGATGCCTACGATGTCCGCCTTGCGCAACCGTAGCGGAAGTCGCCAGACTTCCGCTTGCTTTCGATGGCGGCAGGCGGTCGGAACTTCGGCGAGTTCCGCTGCGAGCGCCTTGCGCGACTGCGGGTTGCTGATCCTCCTCTTGAGCCTCACCGTCGGCGAGCCGGTCCGGGCCGCGGACGATAAAATCGATCCCGCGGTGAAGAAGGGGGCCGAGTATCTCGACGCGCAATTCGGCAAGGGAGTGGTCGCGACGGGGAATCAGCACGGCACGGGCGGCGTGGCCCTCGCGGGTATGGCCCTGCTCGAAGCGGGGAACAAAGCCGATAGCCCGGGCCTGTCGAACATCATCAAAGGGATGAACGCCGAAGCGCTCGCCCTGACTCAGACGTACGAAGTCGCCCTCGCCATCCTCTTCTACGACAAACTCGCCGACAAGACCGGCGACAAGAGTTACGAGGGGATCATCCAAGTCCTGGGCGTGCGCCTCTACGCGGGGATGACCGCGTCCGGCGGCTGGGGCTACAGCACTTGGGACATCGTGAATGCGCAAGAACTCGTCCGGCTCGCGGAGTCGCTCAAGAAGACCGACCTCGTGGCGAAGCCCGGCGAGAAGCCGGCCGATCCGCCGGTGCCGAAGAAGGACGACGGTTTCCTCAAGCCCGGCGCCGCTCCCGCCCCCGCGGCCCTCGCGAATCGTAAACTCCATCCCGAAGCGTCCCGGCAACTCCTGAATGTCCAGCAGGTGCTGAGGGCACGAGGGCGCGGCAACGTCTTGGTCGATGACAATTCAAACACGCAGTTTGGCCTCATCGGGCTTTGGGTCGCGGCCCGCCACGGCTTGCCCGCCAACGACGCCTTCGCGCTGATCGAAGCCCGGTTCCTCAATTCGCAGAGCCGCCAGGACGCCGGGTGGACCTACACGAACATCCTCGGGATCGCGGGCTCATCGTCCCCCGCCATGACCTGCGCCGGCTTGCTCGGCCTCGCGGTGGGCGCCGGCACGCGGAACGCGCTGATCGCCGACAGTGTCAAGGAGAAGCCCGCCGAGCCCGCGAAGCCGGGCGGCGACGACCCCTTCGCGAATCCCAAGCTCAAGCCCGTCAAAGCCGCGCCCGTGCTGGGGCCCGGCAAAGCGGCGGAAGCGGCGCTGAGTGCGCTCGGCAAATTCTTGGGCGGCACCCGACCGAATGCGCCCGGAATCGGGCGCGGCAACTTCCCCGCGGGCCGCGGCGACCTGCCGGGTGCGGGCGGCCTCGGGGGTCTCCAGAATTTCGTCGGCGGGGGGAACAGCTACTATCTGCTCTGGTCGGTCGAGCGCGTCGCCATGGCCTACGGCCTCGATACCATCGGCGACGTCGATTGGTACGAATGGGGCAGCAACTACCTCTTGCCCGCGCAGCTCGCCGATGGCAGTTGGACCGACTCGACCTACGGCTCGGTCGTGAACACCTCGTTCGCCATGCTGTTCCTGACGAAGTCGAATTCGGTGCGCGACCTGTCGAACAAGATCAAAGGGAAAGTGCGCGACCCCGGCAAGACCGAACTCCGCGCCGGCTCGGGAGCCACCCCCGCGCTCTTCGCCCCGGCCCCGAAAGCGGGATCCAAACCCGAACCGAAGATCGATCCGAAAACGGCCGGCCCCGCCTTCACGCTGCCCGCCGTCGTCGCTCCGAGCGAGCAGGCCGAGATCGTGAAGGTTTCGACCGAGCTGGCGACCGCGACCGAAGCCGCGTGGAAAGCCAAGCTCGACGAGGCGCGCGACGCGAAGGGATCCAAATGGACCCGCGGCTTGGTCGCGGTGTGCAACGGCCTCGAAGCCGAGAAGAAGCAGCAGGCCCGCGACGCCCTCGCCGAGCGGCTGACCCGCATGACTTCGAAGACGCTGCGCGAGATGCTCGCCGACCCCGAACCGGAACTCCGCCGCGCGGCCTGCCTCGCCGCCGGGATGAAGGAGGACAAGCTGCTGATCCCCGCGCTGATCGAACGCATCACCGATCCGGCCGACTCCGTCGTGCGGGCCGCGAAGGCGTCGCTGAAATCGATCAGCCAAGCCGACTTCGGCCCGCCGAGCGGCGCCGATGACGAGGCAAAGCTCAAAGCCGCCGCGACCTGGCGGAGCTGGTTCGAAGCCCTTCCCAAATGATCGTCTTTGCCCAGCTCGCCAAATGGCAACCGACCTAGACGGATCGGGCGACCGACCGTAACCTTCCCTGTACCGAGCCGAACCCGCCCGACAGCCCTTTGCTGCGCAACTTGCGTCCGCCGAGAGACTTGCAGTCGAATGCGACCCTCTCAGTCGGATCGATCCGACCTGATCGGCGGTTGCGGAACTGCCGTTTTTTCGGTTCTCGGCGCAAGTTTGCGGTTCGGAATGCGAACTTCAAGCAACGGCTCCGTGTCGGTTGCTCGTGGTTCTAGATCGTGAAGGAAGGTGACTGACGTGAACGCCAATGAATCGACCCGATTGTTCAGCGAACGGAGTGGAATGGAGAAGGATCGCAAGAAGATGCCGAAGATCATCGTGGGGATGACCGGGATGAAAGCCCTCAAGATCGAGCACGCCTTCCGGCAACTGGGCTGGCGCGTGAGCGCCGCCGACGGTGCCACGGAAACGCGGGCGCTGGCGCAGAAGTGCCGGGCGGCCGTGGTCGTGCTGGGCGTCGATCAGTTCGCCGAAAGCGGATTCCTCACCTGCGCCAAGCTCGTGCTCGAGATGCCCGAAGCCAGCGTGTGGCTGGTCGGACCGGCGGAGGAAGAACTCGAGCGCTTCGCCCTGTTCGCGGGTGCCGCGGGCTACCTTCCGGAAGGCATGAGCACCGCCGAGATGGCCGAAGTCATGAGTCAGCCGCACGCCTCGTCGAAGTGCTGAGTCGGGCAGACCGGAGTCATCGCAGTCGCCGCGACGTCATCGACCGATTGAAGACATCCCCCGCATCGATGCCATAGATCTCCGATTCTGGCTCGGCCGGGATCATCGCCACGAGATCGACGAGTCCATCCCCGTTCGCGTCCCGCGCGGCCACTTGTACCCCGGCCGTGCGGTTCGCGGAGCCGATCACCGTTTCCGCGAACAGGGACACGCCGACCCAGACGCGCACATGCGGTGCGGCACCCGGCCCCGCCCCGGTGACGATGTCGGCCCGACCGTCGCGGTTGAAATCGCCGGCCGCCACGAAAACACCACCGTGGAACGTTTCGGCGTAGGCGTAAAAGCTGGCCATTTCGGCACCGGTTCGGCCGTTGAACACCTTGACGTGCGGTCCGGCGCCCGGCCCGGCCCCGGTGATGATGTCGCCGAAGCCATCGCCGTCGAAATCGCCCCCGGAGACGTTCACTCCGCCGGCGAACCCTTCCGCATAGGCGAAGAAGCTCATCAGTTCTCCGCCGGTGCGGCCGTCGAACACCTTCACGTGCGGCCCGGCACCCGGCCCCGCACCGACGATGAAATCGAGCGCGCCATCGCGTTTGACGTCGGCGAAGGCCACGGTGACGCCGCCGACGAAACCTTCGCCGAACGCGTAGAAGCTGAACAGCTCCGCGCCGGTGGCACCGTCGATCAGCTTGATGTGGGGCGGGGCGCCCGCTCCGGCTCCCGCGAGCAAGTCGGGCACGCCATCGCCGTCGACATCGGCGGCGACGGCGGTTCCGGGAGCGTCGAACGGCGTGCGGGAATAGACCACCGCGCCGGTGCCGGCGTCGATCACGGAGAGCGTGCCGGAACCATCTGTCACGGTCAGCCACTTGGAAGCGGGCGGCGTTGGACTGGAGGGTGGGGGTTCGACTGGCGGCGGATGAAACGGAGTTTCAGCGACATCTTCGACCGTGAGTGTCACGTTGGCGGTCGCGGTGCCGCCTCGGCCATCGCCGACGGTGTAGGAGAAGCGATCTGTCCCGACATATCCGACCTGCGGTGTATAGGAGAGTTCCCCCGTCGGCAGTTGGACGATTCGACCGTGCGCCGGGATAGTCGTGGCGGAGACGGCCAGATGATCGCCGTCGATATCCGTGTCGTTCGCCAGCACATTCACGTTCACAACTCGGTCTCGCGCGGTGCGGGCCGCGTCGGCCCCGGCGACCGGCGGGTCGTTGACGGGCCGGACGCTCAAGTTGACGTGGCCGACGACCGAGACGCGCCCGTCTGTAACGGTGAAGTCGAACGCGTCCGGGCCGTTGAAGTTCGGAGCCGGGCGATAAGTCGCGGTCCCGGCGGCGTTCCAGGTGATCGTTCCATGGGCCGGCGGCACCGCTGCGATGACGCTCAGCGCGTCCCCTTCCGGATCGTTCGCGCCGGCCAGCAGGTTCATATCCAGCGCGACGTCTTCGTCCGTGGCGAGTGACTGGGGCGGCACTGCGGGGGATCGGTTGCCGACGATTCCGTCGATTCGCAGGACGTAGCAATCCGTGCCGAGCAGAGAGTTGTTCTGGAAGGCGACGTAGGTCCGACCGCCGATTTCCTGAACCGGGTTCTGCGGGTGATTGGCGATATTGTTCTGCAGGAAGAACGGATAGCGTGTCGGCAAGGTGTCGGTGGGAGCGGCGAGGTCGTAGAGCGACTGCGGAGCGGTCATGCCGGGCCGCCACAGGACAATGCCTTCGGACGATTGGATGGAAACGAGTCCGCTGTTTTCGATGTCTTCGGCGAGCCCGAAGTACGGG
>JAYVTJ010000169.1:0-5506 GCA_043774415.1 Fimbriiglobus sp.
GCCAGCCCCTACGGGGCGGAGGAAGGGGGCACTCGGATCCCAGGGCTCCCGCCCTGGGCTAAGTAAGTCGGCCCCGTTGGGGCGAAGAATCGCATGGCCAAGCTCCGAATGATGATCTTCGATGACTTTCCCCTACCTCAGCAGACTCATCGGTTCGATATTCCGCACGGATTTCAGCGCGAACAGCCCCGAGCCGAGCGCGGTGACCACGGTGATCGCCGCCGCACCCGCGAGCAATTCGGGCCGCAGCACGACCTTCGCCCCTCCGGCGGCGGCGCCGAGCGCGAGGAGGTAGACCACCGGCAGGGCCACGATCATCCCGGCCACGCCGACCCAAAAGGACTGCTCCATCACGAGGCCGTAGATTTTGCGGCGCGGGATGCCGAGGGCGAGCAGGGTGGCGAACTCGCGTGCCGAGGCCATCGTCGCGCTGTAGAGCGTCTGAGCCGTGATGACCGCCCCGACGAGCAATCCGAGCAGCGCCGCATAGCCGATGGCGATGCCGGCCTTCGTGCGGGTCAGCCAGTACCAGCGGCAACTGAAACTGAACTCGTCGGCCGTGTGGGCTTGCATGTCCGGGTACTCGGCGTTGAGCTCGTCCACGATCTCCTTGGCCCGCTGCGGCGATTCGGCGCGGGCGAGGAGATAAGTCGTCTGTTCGGAGCTGAGGTAGGTCGAAAGGATCTTGCGCGCCGTCGTGAGGGAGCACATGATCCACGGCGCCGCGAGGCTCTTCATCCCCTTCACGGTGCCGACGAGCGTGACTTCGACGCCGTTGATCTTCGTCCGCGAACCGGGTCCGTCGAGCGTCAGCCGCTTCAGATCGGACTCGTCGATGACGATGCTGTCCGGGAGCGTGAGGTCGGCCAGGTTCTGCTCGGTGAGCACGTCGGCGGCGCCGGCCGAACCGGGGTCGAGACTGCTGCCGAGGATGTAGCAGCGCTCCATGCCGCCGTCGGTGCGGGTGACGCTGGCGTAGTTCGCGAGGAAGAGTTCGGGCTGGCCGACGATCCCGCGTTTCGAGGTGAGTCGGGCCATGTGCGTGTTCACGGCGATGGGCACGCCGAGATCGACGCTCTTCACGTCCTGCGAGCCGATCCAAATGTCGGCGCGGGTGTGATCGACGGGGATGCTCGTGGTTTCGAAGAGCCCGAGGAGCAAGCCGACTTGCAACACCATGAGTACGGCGCTGAACGCGACGGCCCCGGCCCCCGCCGCGTATCGGATCTTGTCGTGCCAGAGGGTTTGCAGGGCGTAGCTCATCGTGCCCGGTTCTCCCGAGCGGTTGGCGTGAGCCTTCCGTGGAATTCGCGTGCGGGGTCGTTCGGAATCACGGAGGGCTGACGCCCACCGCTCGGGTAGCTGACTGCCACGTTCATGCCGCCACCCCCAGCGCCGTCATTTGCGGCAGCGCACTCGGCAGCGCGCACAGATCCGCGCGGATGAACAGGTGGTGCCAGAGCTGGGTGGCCATCACGGCCGTGAGACCCATTTCGAGCGCCGGCCGGCCGATGGAGCGCGTCCGCATCCCGGCGAGCTGCGTCCGGGCTTGCTGCACCGCGGCGGGGTCGAAGTAGCCCGCCTTGCGGATCGACTCCGGCGAAAGCACGGCGTCGATCCACGGCATCGGCGCGAGGTTCTCGCCGAACCAGCTATCCATCGGGGCGCGGAACATCTTCTTGCGGCGCCACGCCACATCTTTCGGCAGCCAGCGCTGGGCGACCTTGCGCTCGACGAACTTATCGCGCAGCAGTCCGCGCAGCTTCCAGCGCGGATGGAGCTTCGCCATATAGTCGATGACGTCTTCATCCAAGAACGGGTAGCGCGCCTCCACCGAGGAGTGCATCGCCACGCGGTCCCCCTTCGAACTCAGCAGGTGCCCCGCGAGCATCACGCGGGCGCCGAGGTACATCCCGCGGTGGAACGGATGCCAGCGCTTCAGCCGCGTCGGCAGTTCGAGATCGTCGAACGGGGAGTGCGCCAGCACGGCCTTCCGCATGTCGCCCGTGAGGAAGCGGAGCTTGCTGAAGCTCATCAGCCCGTAGATGTCGAGCCAGCCGTTGCGCTCGCCGAAGAGCTGTTCGGGCCGGTCGTATGTCTCGCGTGGGAACGGGGGCTGGCCCATCAGCTTCGCGGCGGCGGTGCGGACGCGGTAACCCAGACCCGGCACCGCTTCGAAGAACTTCGTGAGCCGCGCCACTTTGAACCACGGGTAACCCGCGAGCCATTCGTCGGCCCCTTCGCCCGTCATTGCGACCTTGTAGCCGTGCTGATGGACCGAGCGTGCGAGGTGCATCAGCCCGAGACAGGCCGTGTCGATGACGGGGCACTCGGCGGCGGCGATCAGCTCCGGGTAATCGCCGCGCAGTTCGGCATCGCCGCAGGGGACGACGATCGGCGAGCAGCCGAGGAACTTCGCGGTCCGGAGAGCTTCGCTCTCTTCGTTCATCCCCTTCTTCTGCACCGAGACGGTGAAGGTCGGGATCGCCCGGCCGAGCGCCTTGCACGCCATGGCGACCACCAGCGACGAATCGACGCCGCCCGAGAGGTACGACACCACCGGGACATCGGCGCGGAGGCGGCGCTCCACGGCCGTGTAGAGTACTTCCTCGAAGCGATCGACGACCTTCGTCTCGTCGGCCCCGTAGTCTTCGTCGCCTTGGTCCGGGTAGTTCACTTCCCAGTAAATGCGCTGATGGGTCTGCACGCCGACACTCTCGCGGCCCGGTCGCAGATGCAGGTAGCGGCCGGGGAGAATCGCGTGGACGCCCTTAAAGACTGTCGCCGGGCCGGGCATCGCGAAGAACGAGAGGATCTGGCTCAGCCCGGCGGGGTCGGCCTGCGGGGTAATGAAGCCGGAGGCGAAGAGGGCTTTGATCTCGGAGGCGAAGAGGAGCCAATCGGCGCCGTCGATGCGCGTCACGCTGTAGAAGAGCGGACAGATGCCGGCGCGATCTCGGCCGAGGACGAATTCGCCCGTCCGGCTGTCGTAGACGCAGATGGCGAACTGCCCGCGCAGGTGCTGCCAGAACCCGGCGGCGTGCTCCTCCCAGAGGTGGGGGATCAGCTCGGTATCGGTGTGCGTGCGGAAGGTGTGCCCGCGCCCTTCGAGGAGCTTGCGCTTCTCGGGGTAGTCGTAGAGTTCGCCGTTGAAGACGGTGCTGACGGTGCCGTCTTCGTTCGAGATCGGCTGCTTGCCATCCGCGAGGCCGACGATGGACAGACGCCGATTCGCGAGGTGCGCGCCGGGCTTATCGAGGAAGCCGTCTTCGTCCGGCCCGCGGTGGAGGATGGCTTGGGCCATGCGCGCGACGGCCCCGCGCGGAGCCATGCGCTTGCCGCCGGTCAAGTCGATCATCCCCGCGATTCCGCACATGCGCTACGGCCTCCGATTCCGCGCGGCGAACTTTTGCACCTTCCGAGCCATCACCGATCGCAGCACCCGCGGCCACAATCTCCGCGACCACCAGACGACACGCGAGACAAAACCGACGGCCCGTTCGCGCCGGTTGAGCAGCAGGCTCTTCACCACTCCGTCCGCCGCCGACTCCGCGGTCTGAGCACCGTCGAAGTCCAGGTAAATCTGCCCCTCGTTGCGGATCAGGTGCCGTTTCAGATCGTCCGACCGCACCACCCCCGGCAGCACCAGCAGAACGTCGATCCCGAATCGCGAATACTCGGCCCGCAGCGTTTCGGTCATCCCCACGAAGGCGTGCTTGCTGGCGCAGTGCTCCGGCAAACTCGGAATCCCGCACCGCCCGCAGATGCTCGCCAGGTTCAGGATCGCCGGGCGCCACGGGCGGTTCCGTTCGGCGCTCGCCTCCAAGTGCGGTCGGGCCAGGCGCATCAGTTCCACCGGCACGAAGAAGTTGATCTCCATCACCCGGCGGAGGATGTCCGGATTCGACGAGGCGAACTCGCCGAAGCTCGCGACCCCGGCGCAGTTCACCAGAACGTCGAGCCCCCCGTACTGTTCGACCGCCGCCGCGACGAGCAGTTCGCGCTGCAGCGGATCGGTGAGATCGACGGCCACCGGTTCCGCGATCCCACCTGCGGCGCGGATGTCGGCGACGAGCGTGGCGAGTTCCCCCTCGGAACGGGCCGCCACGATCAGCCTTGCGCCGAGCCGGGCGAGCCGTTCCGCGACGCGGCGCCCGATTCCGCGGGAAGCCCCGGTCACGAGGATCGACCGGCCCGCCACGTCTCGCCGCATCGACCGCTCCTCTCATCGACCCGCGCAGAACCGGGACAACAGCGCCAGCGGTTCAATTTACGACAACCCACACGGCGCCGCACCGGCCGACTCGGAGGGTTCCGCAATTGCCCGCATCGCAACCGCCAAAGTTACCGCAGCTTGCCACCCGAGAGAAACTCGAGTTTGGACGGAGTGCCAACGGATTCTGGCACTGGACAGTGGAACCGGCGTCCCGCCGGTTTGTTGAAGCTCGAACCGGCGAGACGCCGGTTCCACCGCCAGAAACAATTGGCGCACCCTCTGAACGCGCCACTGCTACTGGAGTTCACGCGTCCGGAATCACGTTCTCTTTCACGGTCTGAATCACGGGCGTATCGGCCCCCGGAATGGCCTCGGCCCCCTTCGCCGGGGCGATCCGTCGGCCGGCGCGCTCGGCCACGACCTTCGTCACCTCGGCGCCGAACATCAGGATTTGCGTCGAATAGTAGATCCAGACGAGCAGAGCGACTACGGAGCCGGCCGCGCCGAACGCCGAGCCGACGGTGCTGATGCCGAGATAGAGCACGATGAGGTATTTGCCGAGGTTGAACATCGCGGCCGTGAGAAAGGCGCCGAAGGCGACATCGCGCCAGGCGAGGCGGGCGTCCGGGAGGAAGCGGAAGATCATCCCGAAGAGGAAGCCTTCGATGAGGAATGTGATCGCGAAGTTGACGATCTGGAGGAGGAACGCGGCGCCGGGAATCAGGCCCGTCATGTACACGCGGACGGCTTCTAAGCCCGCCGTCAGCGCGAGTGACACCGTCAGCAGGAAGCCGACGCCGAGAACCATCCCGAAGGAGAGGAACCGGGCCCGCACGAAGGTCCAAACGGGGCGCCCGCGCTTGGGTCGCACTTTCCAAACGTCGTTGATGGCATCTTGGAGTTCGCCGAAAACGCCCGTCGCGCCCACGATCAGCGTGACGACGCCGATGACGATGGCGAGGATACTCGTCTTCGGCGTCTTGGAGTTCGCGATCATCTCTTCGATGGTGACGGCGAGCCGGTCGCCGACCATGCCCGAAATCTGCTCGGCCACGCCGCCGCGCGCGGCCTCTTCGCCGTAGATGAGGCCGGCGATGCCGAGGACGATCACGAGCAGCGGCGACAGCGAAAGTGCGGTGTAGAAGGCGAGGGCCGCGCCGATGCGCGGAGCGCGGTCGTCGAGCCACGCTTCGCCGGCTTGCAGGATGATCTGCCAGAATGCTCGCAAACTCACGGGGACTCCGAAGGTGGGGATGCTCACTTGTAGGTCGGGCCTCGAAGACTCGGCCC
>JAYVTJ010000170.1:0-1766 GCA_043774415.1 Fimbriiglobus sp.
CCCCGAGGTGCAATTGATCGTCTGCGTGTCGGACGATTCCGAGCCGCCGCAGTTCCCCGTCTTCGCCAACGACAAGAAAACGCAGATCGTCACCGTCGGCCACAAGGGTCGCTACGTCGGCGTCGTCGGCATTTTCAAGACCCAGAAGGGATTGGACATCCAATACCAGCTCGTGGCGATGGGAGAAGAGTACCTCACGCCGGAGAAGCCCGAGGCGGTGAAGGACAACGCCGTGCTGAACCTGCTGGAGGCATACGCCGCCGAGGTGAAGAAAGAGAATTACTTGGCGCAGGCGACCAAGAAGCGGCCGGTGCATGTCGCCTCGATCAAGAACCCGGCCGCGAAGCTGGAGTTCGTCGGCTCCGAAGCCTGCAAGAAGTGCCACGCGGCCGAGTTCGCCGTCTGGAGCGCGCACCCGCACTCCAAGGCGTACGACGCGCTGGAGTCGAAAGCCAAGCGGCCGGGTCTCCGCAACTTCGATCCCGAGTGCCTCAGTTGCCACACGACCGGTTTCGACTACGACACCGGGTTCAAGAACAAAGTCGATACGGCCGCGCTCATGAACAACGGCTGCGAGAACTGCCACGGCCCCGGTAGCGGCCACGTCGCCAGTCCGAAGGCGAAGAACCTGCTAGAAGCGATGATGCCGTGGAAGACCAACGCGGATGACAAGCTGCCGACGAAGGAAGTCCTGGAGAAGTTCGGCAAGCTCGACCCGCTCGAGCGGGGCAAGGTCGAAGTCCCCGCGTCGCAGCAGCGGCTCGTCAATGCGATCTCGGGGATGTGCATGAAGTGCCACGACGGCGACAACGATCCGAAGTTCGACTTCTACCTCTACATGCCCAAGCTCTACCACAGCGGACTGAAGAATCAGGGGCTCCCCGGCGGGGCGAAGTAGTTATGGAATCGGATTCCGAATCGCGGACCGCTCGACAACTCCCGACAGTGCGTCTATTTGTCATCTGCGCCGACGCGGTCTTGAACGCGCCGACATCGGGAGACCTGCTCGGAGGTTACCGGGAAATCCACAATCCGTTCCACACGGTCTGGATGCCTCCCGGCACAGTGAGAAATTTCGGCGTCTCCGAGCTGTATGCCTATCCAGCTCACCGACGGCGCCGGCTCGTTCGACTTCGGACTGCTCGTCGAAGAGATGGATCTCGCCAATCCCAAGCGGAATCGGCTCCCTCCGTCGGAGCCCGCCCATTCCTCTGTCCTTCTAAAATCCTTGGGATGTTGTGGAAGAGACGGTAAAATTGATCCGTGTTCCGTTCCCGAAGCCCGGGCAATACTCCTTCCGCTTGATGGAGGGCGGAAAAGAATTGCCGGGCGGCTCGGTCGTTCTCAGGATCATGCCGGGAGACAAATTAGGACCGAAGACATCGGAGACCGCGCACTTTCGCTCAAGAAGCGGACGAGGCAGGCAACTGTGGTCGATTGTTCGGAGTGGGTGGACACTTCGGCGACCGACTGGACATTCGGGGCGTTCGTGACCAAGAAAAAAACGCGACCTCCGGTCGAGGCGAGTCTGGTGGAGTCGGTACCGCACCCGATGCTCCGACATTGGACAAGTGATCGGATCGCGCTCACCGTATCACCGCTCTCACCGGCCCCGGTCCACCGGGGCCGCTCCGTTTGAACCTTTCAGCATCGCCGCGCCTCCCCTACAAAGATACCCAGACGAGTACCGCCGGAGTTCCCTTTGAGCGACAAGCACCGCTGGTTCCAGACCGCCGCCATCGATTACCCGAACAGCCGGCCGCACA
>JAYVTJ010000171.1:0-1808 GCA_043774415.1 Fimbriiglobus sp.
CCCGTACGGCGATTCCACCTGCCCGTACCCGAACAAGTTCAGCTTCGGCAGCAGCTCGTTCTTGAGCAGCTTCAGGCACTTCGCATTGTCGTCGCCCCAGTTGTCGCCGTCGCTGAAGTGGAATGCGTACACGTTCCACTCCTCCACCGGGAAGCGGTTCGCGATGATCCGATTCGCGAGGTCGTAGGCCGTGCTGATCTTCGTGCCGCCGCTCTCGCGGGTGTGGTAGAAGGTGTGCTCGTCCACCTCCTTCGCCGCCGCGTCGTGGATGATGTAGACGCGCTCGACGCCCTTGTAGTGCGCCCGGATCCACGAGTCGAGCCAGTACGATTCGATCCGCACGATCTCCTTCTGCTCGTCGGTCATCGACCCCGATACGTCCATCATGTACACGATGCACGCCACCGCTTCCGGCTTCGGGAACTCCTTCCACGCCCGGTAGCGCTTGTCCTCGCGGTACGGCACGATCTTCGGCAGCGCCGGGTTGTACGACCCGCCGGAAATCTGCCGCTTGAGCGCCTGCTTGTACGTCCGCTTGAAGTGCCGCAGGCTCTCCGGACCGACGCTGCGGATGCTCGTGTACTTGTCCTTCACCGCCACGATGTTCTTCTTGCCCTTCGGCTCGATCCGCGGCAGCGCCAGTTCCTCGCCCAGGATGTCGGCGAGTTCCTGCATGGTCAGTTCGACTTCGAGGATGTGGCCGCCCGGTTCTTCGCCGGCCCCCGATTCGCCGTCGCCCGGCTGGGGCGTGAGGGGTTGCCCCGGCTGGCCCGGCCCGACGCCGACGCCCCCGCCGCCCTTGGATCCGAAGCGGAACTGCGGCGGGTTGATCGCCGGGAGGGGGATCGACACGAGGTCGTTCCCTTTCTTTCCGATCATCTCGCCGCGGCCGATGTACTTCGAAAGGTTCGATTTCACCTGGCCGCGGACGATTTTGCGGAAGCGCTGCAGGTCCTTCTCGATTTTCTGTCCCACGTGCGTTGGCCTCGTGCGTGCGGTGGAGTTCCGGTAATGAATCCTACCAGATGGGGAAGTGTCTGCGGAGGGGAAGCGCGGCGAGCAGCGGTCCGGATGGGCGGATTCGGCCTGCGTGATAAACTAAATGGTGAAACCGTGAGGAAGGACTGGCAGATGGTCACCGCGATTCGCCTCGATGCCACGCAGCTCCGGCTGATCTCCCTTGAGCGGGACGGCCAGTGGCTCCTCGATCACCACGAAGCCGAAGAGTGCCACCGCTGCGCGGACTTCGTCGCCGAGGCCAACCGCCTTTTCGGCGACGTATTCGAACTCGACATCACCCTCCGCGAGGAAGCTTTCGGAGACGGCGCAGCCCCGGTCGATTCGCTCGAAGTCTTATTCCTGAAATGCTACCTTTTGGCCACGATGGCCGAGCGATTGGTGACGTGGTTCGAGCGGAAAGGGCATGCGGTCGAAGGTGCCGAGCCGCTCCGGATCTGGCTGCGGGAACTCGAAGCCTGCAATCGGCCGAGCGGGGAAGTTCCCGAATGGCTAGAAGCGAAGCGTCAGGCCGCATTGGCAGAGCATTGTCGCGGCGAGACGCTCGCGGGGTGGGCGGACTGATGGCGAAGGATTCCGACGCCTCCGAGTCCGCCGAACCACCTGTTCGGCGCAACGTCCGGACACGCGAGTTCCGCTACCTCTACGGCGAACTTCCGGCCCGCATCCAAGCTCTCGGCCTCAAGACGTACGAGGGGTGTAATCTCTCCCCCGCGTCGTTTACGCGGCGATTCCCATCGATTCTCGGCAGATTCGGTCGGATCGCCCGTTTAAGATCCTCCGGTAGGCCT
>JAYVTJ010000172.1:0-13695 GCA_043774415.1 Fimbriiglobus sp.
CCTAAGCCGATTTACGTTACAGCCGGTCGCTTTCCGTTACAAAGCGTCAATGCGTTACAAAGCCCTGTCTTCACGATGCGGGTACACTGCCTTCCACAACTCGTAGAAGCTGCGCACCGACGCTTCATAGGTCCGGATATGTTCATAGTAATCCCCTAGCAAGTTTTTTAGGTCTTCGCCTCGTAGGATTTGGACCGTGTGACCGTGACGCTCGACTTCTAGAGCATCGCCTTTGCCCTGAACCTTGAACTTAATCTCTTTTGGAGGACCAGGAGATTCTGGCGTCTTCCGTATGAACCGTACCACTTGACCCGCAACCTTGTCGAATAGGGCCACTGCCGCAGCGGCAGTGGCAATCACGGCGTTCGCGGTCACCAAATCCATGAGCTTACCTCCCGTTGTGAATCGCACTCATGCCGCCGAACGAACGACCCAGCTCAGTAGTGGTGGAGGCCACAGCGAGCTTGCACCCATTGCGTTAGCCATCCTATTATCGCACCGCGCGCACGGCCCACGCTTCCTTCGACCGCTCGCGTTTTCAGCTCGCGATAGTGTCGAACTTTCGCCAGTTTAACTCATCACCATCGCACACGCCAGAACATTCTGCCCTATCTTTGCATTCCAATTTGACCCGCCAAGTCCATCGATTATATGCCCCTGTACACTATTTCGCACCTCTCCACCACCATGAGGATTCACCCATGGTCGCCTCCGGACCCGACATCCCCACCGATCCCCTCTTCCTCGCGGCCGAAGCCCGGCACACGGGCCGCTACGACCGCGGCGGCGCCGGCCGCGACCTGCGTTACGTCCGCACGCTGGCGCTGCAGCGCGCCACCGAGAAGCAGTTCGACCGCTACGAGCGGCGAATGCTGGCGAAGGTCGAATACCTGATGAACGACGAAGCGATTTGGGCCGCGGTCGAGAGCATCGCGACGGAGCTGATGAAGCACGGCCAGATCAGCGGCCGCGCGGCGGTGCACCTCTACAAGCTGGCGACGAAGGACGGCTGATATTGTTCAGAGCACCCGGTACTTCTCGTCATCCAGATAGAGAACGGCCACATCATCTCCCGCAAGGGGCGCAGGCCACTTCGGCAGCTCCCAATTCCCATAAACCCGCACGATCTTGCCCGTCAGACGCACCCCTGCCGGTGTGACGAACGCGTATTCGAGCGTCGCTGTATCCTCCGTCCACTCATCCCCTTCGGCGTGCTCGAACTTGCAGGACAGCACCTCTCCGAAGATCACGCGTCCGGTTCGGAGCAGGCCGATTTCGCGACGGTACTTCTTCCAATGAATCTTCAGAGACAATACGGCGCAAGCTGTGGTGCACGACGCGACCAGAAGCACGCCGACGATCCGGCCCGGTGTCGGGTCGAATCCTTGGCTGGGGTCGCTCATCAGCACACCCGCCACGACGATCGATGCGGGAAAAAAGAGGGATTCGATCGCTTGAATAACCCGCGTTTGAAGCGGGACACGTCGCGGCGGCGAACCCAGCAGCCAAGCGTTGGCGCGATCGAGAAGGAAGGGCTGAGAGTCGGTCACGATCGCCTCGCATCGCCTCGCGTCGAACGTTCAGAGCACCAGAAACTTCTCTTCATCCAAGTAGAGCATCGCCATGGCGTCCCCGGCTTCCGGCCGCGGACTCGTCGGCACTTCGGTGTACACCTTCACACTTTTCCCGGTCTTGCGCACGTCGGCGGGCATGACGAACGAGTACTCGATCGTCACCGTCACCTGGGTGTATTCGCTCGTGAGGCCCTCCGCATGGGTGTTGGTTCCTTTGCTCACGATCATCGAACAGGCGGTCACTTCCCCGAGGATCACGACCCCCTCTTGCAGCAGTCGGAGATCGCGGCGGGTCTGGGGCCACGTCCCCACAAAAAAAATCCACCCGGCGATGAAGAGGATGCCCCCGGCGCACATGATGATTCCGCCGACCCGAATAGGCGTCGGGTCGCTCTGGAGGCCGTGCACCACCATCGCGACTCCCGACGCAACGATCAGGCCGGGGAAACTGAGCGCACCGGCCAGATGGCCGGCTATCGTCCAACGGGAGACGCGCCGCGGCGGCGGAGCGAGCAGGCGCTCGCGGGACGGGTCGATCAAATAGGGCCGCGTGTCGGTCACGGTCGCCTCGGACGAAATTGAGTTCGGCAGAACTCAATTGAGTTCGGAGGGGGGTGTGCGTGTTTCTGCCGAACTCAATTGGCCCGCACCCGCTCTTCGCCGGAAACGCATCGACATTTGAAAGAATCACTTCACGCCGACGTGCAGGGCGATGCTCCCGAGCATGAGCGGGGCACTCCGCACCTCGCGAAAGCCGGCGACCGTCCACTCCGCTTCGAGCGCCCGGCGGCGTGGGAAGTTCACCGTCGTCTTCGCGAGGTACTCGTAGCTCGCGCGGTCGCCGCCGACGAGCCGGACGATGTTCGGCATCACGAACTTGCAGTAGGCGTAGTTGCCCGCGCGGATCGGCCAGTAGTCCGGCCGCGATGTTTCGACGCAGACGAACCGCCCGCCCGGTTTGAGCACGCGCAGGATTTCCCGGTACGTCGCGGCGCGGTCGCCGACGTTCCGCAGCACCCAGCCCATCAGCACGACATCGACCGAGGCATCCGGGAGTTCGGTCGCCTCCGCGGAGCGCACGTGCAGTTCGGGCGTCGAAGCGGGGAAGGCGGCGCGGATGCGCAAATCGGCGATCCCGAGCATGTTCGCGGAGATGTCCAGCCCGATGACGCGGCCGCCGGGCTGCGCCGCCCGGTACGCGAGGATGTAGAGGTCGCCGGTGCCGGTGCCGAGGTCGAGGACCGTGTTCCCCGGCGCGATGCCCGCCCAGGCGATGGCCGTGCGGCGCCAGCGCCCGTCGGCCCCGAGGCTGATGAGCCGGTTGAGACGGACGTACTTCGGCGCGAGGCCGTCGAACATCCGCGTTGCGAAACGCTCGCGGTCGATTCCGGTGAGATCGGCGCCATCGACGGTGGGCATGGGCGGGGTCGTTTCCGGTGTTCGAAAGTCTACGAGAGTCAACCGGATGCGGATGCGATGCGCAACCGTAGCAGAAGTCGCCAGACTTCGGATCGCCATCGACAGCCGGAAGTTGTCGGAACTCTGGTGAGTTCCGCTACGAACACCCCGCAACACCGTAGGATCGATTCACTTCACGCCGCACGTCCCCGAGTCGCAGGCCGGGCGCTTCCGCTTCGGCAGCTTCGGCCGCACCCACGCGAACAGCGCATAGCCCACCGTCGAGAGCTGCCGGATACCCGGAATCCGCGTGAAGCGCGCCAGCCAGCGGAAGCCGGGGACGCACTCCCACATCGCGAGGAGCGCATCGACACCCGTCAGCATTTGACCGGTCTGCTCATTCCGCACATGCATATGCTTGTGAACCTGCACGGGGTCGAGCGAATAGCGGGCGGCGTCGAACTCCGGGGTCGAAATATCGACGTAGGCCAGCGTGCCGTCTCGCACCCGGTGCTGGAACAGCTCGATTTCGCGCGAGCAGAGCTGGCAGAGGCCATCGTAGAAGATCGTCCGCTTCGGCATGGTCAGCACCTCCGGGCACTTTCTCGCTTAGACGCGCGGCCTCCGCACGGTATGATAGTCGAGTCTTCTCCCCGGCCGATCCGGAGCACCCGACGATGACGATCCCGCTGGACGCGACCCGCTCCCCCGCCCGCCCTTGGCTCTGGGCATTGCTCACCACCGTCGCCCTCGGCCTCCTGGCCGTGGTGATCGTGCTGAGCGCCGGCCCGAATACCCCGAAGGCGCAGGCGCTTCCCGGCGATGAGCCGAAAGTGAAAGAGAAGGATCCGAAGCCCGACGAGGAGCAGCCGGCGCCGGAGTTCCCCGAGAAGATGGACTGGCTCAACACCGCCGGCCCGATCACGATGAAGGATCTGAAGGGGAAGATCGTCCTGCTCGACTTCTGGACGCTCTGCTGCATCAACTGCATCCACACGCTGCCCGACCTCGCGAAGCTCGAAAAGAAGTACGCCAACGAAGTCGTCGTCATCGGCGTCCACAGCGCCAAGTTCGATAGCGAAAAGGAGACCAAAAACATCCGCAAGGCGGTGCTGCGGTACGAGATCGCCCACCCGGTCGTGAACGACGGCGACCACAAGATCTGGGACAAGTACGGCGTGAGTTCGTGGCCGACGCTCGCCGTCGTGGACACCGAAGGCAAGATCGTCGGCGCCACGTCTGGCGAAGGCAACTACGAAGTGCTCGACAAGGTCATCGCGAAGCTCATCGAAGACGGCAAGAAGAAGAAGACCCTCAACGACAAGCCGATCCGCTTCGACCTCGTCCGCTTCCGCGAGAAGGGGGATACGCCCCTCTTCTTCCCCGGCAAAGTCTTCGCCGACGCTCAGGGCAAGCGGCTCTTCATCGCCGACAGCACGCACCACCGCATCGTCATCACCGATCTCGACGGCAAGAAACTCGGCATCATCGGCAGCGGCAGCCCCGGCTACAAAGACGGCAAGTTCGCCGAGGCCCAGTTCGACGACCCGCAGGGCATGGCCCTCGACGGCGACTTGCTCTACATCGCCGATCGCAAGAATCACAGCATCCGCGCGGCGAACCTCAAGACCGGCGAGGTGAAGATCTTCGCGGGGACCGGCCAGCAGGACTCGAAGTCGCGCTTCACCGATACCCCGGCGGATCCGCTGAAGACCGGCCTCAACAGTCCTTGGGATGTGCTGCTCGTGGATCGCACGCTCTTCATCGCGATGGCCGGGCACCATCAGATTTGGGCCTACGACCTCAAGGACAACAAGATCCAAGTCTTCGCCGGCGACGGCGGGGAGAACATCAAGGATGGCCCGCTCTACGCCAGCCGCTTCGCCCAGCCCTCCGGCTTGACGACCGACGGCAAGTCGCTGTACGTCGCCGATTCCGAAGTCAGCGCGATCCGCAAGCTGAGCACCGACGGCAACGGCCGGGTCGAAACGCTCATCGGCGAGGGCCTCTTCGAGTTCGGCGACAAGGACGGCACCGGGAAGGACGTCCGCATCCAGCACGCCCTCGGCGTGATCGCCCACGACGGCAAGCTCATCATCGCCGATACCTACAACAACAAGCTGAAACTGCTCGACCCCAAGACGACTGACACGAAGACGATCGCGGTCGTCGGCGAACCGGGAGATAAAGAATCGCTGTTCAACGAGCCGGCCGGGATGAGCATCGCCGCCGGAAAGCTCTACGTCGCCGATACGAACGCTCACCGCATCCGCGTCGTCGATCTGAAAACGCTGAAGGTCTCGACGCTGGCGCTCACGGGGGTCGAACCGCCGCCGCCGCAGAAGGAATGGCAACCGAAAGAGACCAAGAAGTAGTGGTCAGTGATCGGTGAATAGTGGTCAGTAGGAAAGCAAGAATCATGGAGTTCCCAATGCTGCCCCGCATCTTTATCGCACTGCTCGCATGCTCACCGATCGCCTTCGCCGCCGAGAAACCCGCCGCGCTGCCGAAGGGCGTGGAGAAGATCGAGGCGACCGTCGAACCGGCCGAGGCGAAGCCGGGGCAGATCGTCACCTTCAAGCTGACGATCACGCTGGCGAGCGGGTTCCACACTTACCCGCTCGCGCAGCCGGACAAGCAGGCCGAGAGCATGGTGAACAAGCTCGAATTCCCGGTCGCCGGGGCGCTCATCTTCGTCGGCGAAGCGTTCGATCCGCCGCTGGCCGAAACGAAGTCCGAGCCGCTCCTCGGCATCAAGTCGATGCTCTACTACAAGGGCAAGGTGACCTACGAGCGCAAGGCCGTGGTGTCGCCGAAGGCGAGTGCCGGTGCGGCGACCGTAGCCATTCCGAAGTTCGTCCTGAGCATCTGCGACAGGGATTCGTGCTTCCCGCCGAAGACTCTGGCCCCCGAAGCGACCGTGAAGGTGCTCGACGGTCCGGCCGTGGCCGTGGATGCAAAGTATGCGGCCGAGGTCGAGAAGGCGCTGAAAGACAAATGAGCGCGGACCGGTAAATTCCCGCAAGCCCGCGGTCGGCCCGACCGCGGGCTTGCCCATTCCATGAGCGATTTCCATGCGCCCGCTCCTCTCCGCATTCGCGCTCGCGCTGATCGTCCCCGCGTTGGCTCCGGCGCAGATCAAGCTGCCCGGCGGCACCGGGTTCAATGCGAAGAGCTTCGCGGACGTAGGGACCATCTCGGCCGAAGTGATCCCCGCGAAGGCGAAGCCGGGGCAACTCGTCACCCTGAAGTTCACCATCGAGCCGAAGCGCGGCTGGTACACCTACGCGACTTCGACCGGCAAGGTGAAGCTGCGCCCCGAGCCGACCGAACTGCCGCAGGAACGCAACCTCTACATCGTCGGAGCGACCGCCGATCCCGCGGGTTCCGAAACCAAGATCGACGACGGCAAAGTCCTCCCGATCTACAAGAAGGCCGCAACGTGGGAGCTGAAAGCCATCGTGTCGCCGAAAGCGACGCCCGGGATTCAGCCGGTCTCGTTCGAAGGCTTCGCGGTCCAAATTTGCGACGAGAGCTGCCTGAATGCCCGCGATGCGGACTTTCCGAAGGCGACAGTCGAAGTGCTGCCCGGCTCGCCGGAGCCGGTCCCCGGTGAATATCTGTCCGAGCTGAAGCTGCTGATGCAGGGGGCGAAGATCGCGGCGCCCCCCGCGAAGGAATCGGTCGGTCTCGTCAAGAAGAAGCACCTCCCCCTTGCCGAGTATCAGGCGAAGCTCGACAAGCTCGTCGCCTCCCTCGACAAGCAGGAGGTCAAGCGCGAAGGGGGCCTCGCCGCGCTGCTGCTCACCGCCGCGTTCTGGGGCCTCGTCTCGCTGGCGACCCCGTGCGTCTTCCCGATGATCCCGATCACGGTGAGCCTGTTCCTGACGCAGAGCAACCAGAGCACCGGCGGCGCCGCGAAGCTCGCGGGGGTCTACTGCGGCACCATCGTCGTCGTCCTCGGCCTCTCGGCCGTGTTCCTGCTGAGCGTCTTCCGCGCGCTGTCGGTCGATCCGTGGATGAACCTCTTCCTCGGCGCGCTCTTCATCGTCTTCGCGCTGAGCCTCCTCGGGATGTACAACCTCACGCTGCCGAACTTCCTGCTCCGCGCAGCCGAGAGCAAGCGCAAGCAGGGGGGCCTGATCGGCACGGTCTTCGGCGCGGTCGCGTTCAGCATCGTCAGCTTCACCTGCGTGGCGCCGTTCCTCGGCGGCTTCGCCGGCATGGCATCGTCCGGCCAGTACACGCAGGTCGAATTGCTGCTCGCGGGCCTCACCTTCGCCGGGGCGTTCGCGCTGCCGTTCTTCGTGCTCGCGCTCTTCCCGAGCCTGCTGAAGAAGCTGCCGAAATCGGGCGGGTGGATGGACACGATCAAAGCGGTGATGGGCTTCCTCGAAATCGCCGCGGCGCTGAAGTTCTTCCGCAGCGCCGAGATCACCTGGAGCGACCGACCGATCTACTTCACCTACGACATCGTGCTCGCCGGATGGGTCATCGTCGCGTTCGCGACCGGGGCCTACCTGCTCGGCTTCTTCCGGCTGCCTCACGACGAAGAGAAATCGAATCTCGGTGTACCGCGGCTCGTCTTCGCCATGCTCTTCCTCGGCTTCGGTCTCTACCTCGCGCCGGGGCTGTTCAAGAACGCCGCCGGGCAGGGCCAGCGCTCCGGCGGGGTCGTGTTCGCGTGGGTCGATGCTTTCATCCTGCCGAATTCGGGGGGCGACACGGGGGGGCTTCCCTGGAACGCGGACTTGCCCGACTCGATCGAGAAAGCGCGTTCCGAGAAGAAGCTGGTCTTCGTCGATTTCACCGGAGTGCTGTGCACGAACTGCCAAGATAACGAGCGGGATGTCTTCCCTCGGTTCCACAAACTGCTGCTGAAATACGAACTCGTCCAGATGTATACCGATAAAGTACCCGCCGAATTTTTCCTGCAAGCTCCGGGCACGGATCAATTGTTAGACGAGGCCAAAGTGGCCAACTTGGGCTTTCAGAAAGCGGTCTTCGGCACCGAGCAGCTCCCGCTGTATGCGATCTTCGAGCCGACGCCGAACGGGGCGAAGGTCGTGGCGGTTTACGCGGAAGGCAAGATCAACGATGCGAAGGCCTTCGAGGAGTTCCTGAAAGGGCCGCTCGCGGGGAAGTGAGGGCGCTCGCCTTCGGCGGGTACGTTTACGTCACGATGTGAGGTCGTCCGTGGCCGATGCGCTGAAGCAGCTCGTGGTCGTCGTCAAACCGGTCCGCGCCGCGGCCGTGCTGCAGGCGTGCGCCGAACTCGGCGTCGATGCCGGGATCGTCCGCGAGGCCAAGGGCTTCGGCCGGCAGAAGGGCTACCTCGACCGCTACCGCGGCAGCGAGTACAGCACGGCCTACCTGCCGAAGGTCGAGATCACCATTTGGGTGCCCGTCGAGAAGTGCGATGAAGTCTCGGAACGGATCGCGAAGGCCGCGCGGACAGGCCGGATCGGCGACGGCAAAGTCTTCGCCGTGCCGACCGCGTGGCCGCACGAAATCGAGTTCTGAGCCGTGCCCACCTTCACCGCCCGCTGGATTCTCCCCGTCGCCGGCCCGCCGCTCGAACGCGGCACTATCACCGTGCGCGGCGACCGTATCGTCGCGGTCGAACCGCGCGGTTTCCGGACTCCGGACGAGGACCTCGGCGAAGCGACCATCCTCCCCGGATTGGTGAACGCGCACACGCATCTCGACCTCACGGGCGCGGCCGGACTGACGCCGCCCGTACCGGGGGAAGGCTTCTCCGAGTGGCTCCGGAGGGTCATCGCGTTCCGCCGGACGCGGTCGCCGGAGCAAATCGAAGCGGACATCCGCGCGGGCCTCGCCGAGAGCCTGCGCCACGGAGTCACGCTCCTCGGCGACATCTCTTCGGGCGGCGCGAGCTGGCCCATTCTGAAGGATGCCCCGGTTCGCACTGTGGTCTTCTGGGAGTTGATCGGGACGACGCTGGCACGATTCGAATCGGCCCTGCACAGTGCGATCGTCGGCATGAGCGCGCAGCCGAACACGCCGACCTGCCGCTGGGGTCGCAGCCCGCACGCGCCGTATTCGGTTCACAAGCACGGCTATGAACTCGCGGCGCAATTGCCCGGTAGCGCGGCCGTTCACCTCGCGGAATCGGCGGCGGAGATGGAACTGCTGGCGCATCGGACCGGGCCATTCGTCCCGTTCCTTGAGAGCCTCGGCGTCTGGGAGCCGGACGGGCTTATCCGTGAACCGAGAGAGTGGTTGACGACGCACCCCGAGCAGAGGCTGGTCGTCGTCCACGGGAACCATCTGCCCGGTGACACCCCGCTGTCAGCGAGTCAATCCCTCGCGATCTGCCCGCGCACGCACGCCGCCTTCGGCCACCCGCCGCACCCGTTCCGCGAGTTCCTGGCGCGCGGGGTCAACGTCTGCATCGGCACCGACAGTTTGGCGAGCAACCCGGATTTGGACGTGCTCGCGGAGGTGCGGGAACTGCACCGGCGCCATCCCGATGTGCCCGCCGAAACGCTGCTGGAAATGGCGACGATCAACGGCGCGCGCGCGCTCGGATTCGACGGTGACTGCGGCACGCTCGAACCGGGCAAGTGCGCCGACTTCGTCGTGTTGCCGGGCGCCGGCGGCGATCCGCATGCGAGTCTGCTGACGGGGGAAGGCCCGCGTCGGGCGATGTTCCGGGGAATCTGGCGGAGTTGAGTTCCGGGGGTTGGGATCGAACCAACCTGTCCGCGGTCAGAGCGCGGTGTGCTCACCAGAGCACGACCCCGGAGGGGGTTTATACGGGGGGAAGGACTCGAACCTTCATAGGCGGTTCCAAAAGCCGCCGGCCTACCCTTGGCCGACCCCCGTGACGTTGGAGGGAGGCGCCGCGGGTGAATCAGGTTCGCGGCGATCGGACCTTGACACGTTCGACATTTGCGAACATACTCCCGTATTGTGCCGCGGGGGCGTTTATGTGGGTCGTCTCCCAAGTGCGGCTGCGCGAGTTCTGGATGCACCACCCGCGCGCCGAAGAACCGCTGCGGATGTGGTACGGCCTCGTTTCGGCGGCGAGTTGGGCGGCATTCGCCGATGTGCGGGCATTGTTCCCGAGCGCCGACCTCGTGGGGAACTGCACCGTGTTCAATATTTCGGGCAATCGCTTCCGGCTGGTCGCGCGGATCTTCTTCGGCAACCATAAAGTCTACGTCCTCGGCGTGATGACCCATGTCGAATACGACCGTTCGCCGTGGGTGGAGTCGTGCCGCTGTCACGAGCCTCAACCGAATCGGGCGAAGATGCGGAGGAGAGCGCGATGACTCGGATTCTCAAACCTGCGCGATCCCGTCGCGATGGCTACATGGCACTCGTGCGGCGTCTACCTCTCGCGAGCATACGGACCGAAACCGAACTCCGGCGCGCCCAGGCGATGATCGACGGACTGCTCCCGCAGAACCTCGACGAGGGCGGGCTGAAGTACCTCGACGCACTCTCCGATCTGCTCCTCCTCTACGAGCGCGAGCGGCACCCGATTCCGCCGCTCGCTCCGGATCGGCTGCTGGCGAATCTGCTCGAAGATCGCGCGATGTCGCAGGCCGACCTCATCCGCGCCACCGGATTGGCCAAAGCGACCGTCAGCGATCTGATCGCCGGGAAACGCGCCTTCACCGTCGTGCAGATGCACACGGTCGCCGCAGTCTTCGGCATCCCGGCACTCCTGTTTTTCCCCGCTGCGTGAGACTCTACCGAATGTCCCCGCTCCCGCCGCTGCGGCTCGAACCGATCTTCAAATCGATGCTCTGGGGCGGGACGCGCCTTCCCGATTTCGTGCGCCGGCCCGCCCCGCACGCCAATCCCATCGGCGAAGCGTGGATGCTCTCGGACGTCGACGGCGACCTCTCCGTGATCGCCGGTGGACCGCATGCCGGAAGAACACTGCGCGAGGTCATCGCCGCGCATCCGGGCGAGATCTTCGGCGCCGCTATCCCGGCGGACGGACGCTTCCCGCTGCTCTTCAAGTTCCTCGATGCCAAGCGCGAACTCTCGGTGCAGGTCCATCCGAACGACGACCAAGCCCTGCGATTGAAGGGGCACGGCCACCGCGGCAAGACCGAAGCGTGGGTGATCCTCGACGCCGACCCGGCAACGAGCAAGCTCTACGTCGGGTTCCGCGAGGGCGTGACGGCGGACACCTTCCGCGCGGCGATGGACGCGGGCACCGTGCCCGAGACGCTGCACGCGTACACTCCGAAGTCGGGCGATTGCGTCTTCCTCGGCGCGGGCACCGTCCACGCCATCGGCGCCGACATCTTCCTCTTCGAAGTCCAGCAGACGAGCGACATCACCTACCGCCTTTACGACTGGGACCGCATCGATGCAAAGACCGGCGAACCCCGGCAGCTCCACATCGACGACGGCCTCGCCTGCTCCGACTTCGCGGCAGGGCCGTGTCATCCCGTGAAGGCGCAGCGCGTCGGCGCGCGCGACGAACTCGTCGCGTGCCCCTACTTCACGCTGCACCACCATCGCGGTGACACCCCGGTGACAGTGGGCGCCGCTGGCGAGTGCCGGGTGGTCGTGGCGATTCATGGATCGGGCACTTTGGCAGGGGAACCGTTCGAGATCGGCGATGTGGTGCTACTGCCCGCGAGCCTCGGGCCGGTGCCGGTCGTCCCGGACGGACCGCTGCGCTTCCTCGAAATCGGCCTCGGCTCGGGGTCGCCATGATCGTCGATTTGAACGCCGACCTCGGCGAGGGCGCCGGTCACGATATCGAGCTGATGCGCTGGATCACGTCGGCGAACATCTGCTGCGGCGAACACGCCGGCGGGCCTGAGGAGATGCGCACGGCGGTCGCCGATGCGCAGCGGCGGGGCATTGTCATCGGGGCACACCCCGGCTACGCGGACCGGGCCAACTTCGGGCGGGTCGCCATCGCGTTGGAGCCGCACGCGGTGAAGAACCTCTGCTTCCGGCAGATCGCGGCGCTGATCGCGGCCGGGGCCGAAGTGAAGTATCTGAAGCCGCACGGCGCGCTCTATCACGCGGCAATGACCGACGAGGGCACGGCGTGGGGCGTGGCCCAAGCCGCGGAGGGGTTCGGCATCCCCTGCGTCGGGCTGCCGGGATCGCACTTGGAAGCAGTGTGCGAATCGTACATCGCGGAAGGGTTCGCCGACCGCCGCTACCTCTCAGATGGTTCGCTGGTGCCGCGCGATCGCCCCGATGCGATGATTGCATCCGCGGACGAGTCGCTCGATCAAGTGGAGTGGTTGCTGCGCGAGAAGGGCGTGCGCACGATCGGCCTCCACGGGGATAATCCGGCGGCGGTCGAATTGGCGCGTGTGCTCCGCGAAGCGCTGGCGGCGCGCGGGCATATCCTCCGCGCGTTCGCCTGACTACTGGCTCAGCCCCTCGGGCTTCGCGTAGAGCCGCTCCGGCGCTTTGTTTTTCTTCGCCGTCTCGACCATCGTCGCTAGCACCTCCGCGGGAATGCTCGCCTTCACGAGCGCCGCCTTGCCGATCGCCTTCGTATCCGGCACGAGGTAGAGTTCGCCGGTGTCGCTCAGGGTCGTCTTCTCCTGCGCCGGCTTCAGGTAGACCGCCGGAGTCCTCGCGGCGAAGTCGAGCAGCAGCAGTCCGTTCGCCGGCTCGAAGCCGAGGGCCAGGATCGCGTCCCCCTGAATCCAGCGAAGGGTCCGCGGAGTTCCGGCCGATGCGGGCAGCGGAATGCGCCAGACGGGAACTCCGGCTTTATCGACCACCAGCACTTCGCGTTCGCCGCCATCGGGGGTGTGGACGATGGCGAAGTGATCCTGCGAATCGCGCGCCGCGAGGAGTGTCGGCGCGCCGGTCTTCGCCGGGAGTTTGATGGGCGGATCGAGTGCGCCGGTGCTCCAGAGCACGCTGCGGATCCAGCCCTTGCCCGCGAGGTGGCCCTTCCCCGCGCGGGCCTTCCGCCTCTCCGCAACCGCGGTCGCTCCGCCCTCGTCGGCCTTGCCCGTGACGGTGCGCTGGCGCTCCTTCACATCCCACACATCCACCGCGCCGGACTTATCCACCACCGCGACGCGGTTACCGGCCGGGTCGGCGAACGCGATGGCGGCGATCCCTCCGCGCCCGGGCAGTCCGGCGTACACGTCGATAGGCACTTCGGCGACTTTATCCGCGAAGCTGTAGACCGTGAGCCGGCCCTTCGGCGCTTCGATGGCGACCCGGTAGCCGGAATCGGAGATATCGAAGATGCGCGGCCCCGGAATGTTGTCGGCCGGAATGACGAACTGCCCGGCCACGGCCTTCTTGGCGATGTCGAAGCGGACGACTGTGTCTTCGGCGCCCATGCCGTTGAAGCCGGGGTTCGACTGGTAGACCGCGAAGAGCATCGCCCCGAATTCCGGATCGTCGAACTTCTGGATCTGCTTCACGAACTCGGGCGCGAACGGGAGCGGGGTCTGCTCTCCGACCGCGATCGCCGTCCCGTTCTGCAAGCCCGTCGGGACGACGAAGGGAGTTACGGCTGGCCCAGCGGGCGCCGGCGGTTCTTTGCCCGACGTTTTGGTGCGCGTCGGCGGGACCTTCGTGTCGTCTCTCGGCGTGGGGCCCGGACCGACGGTCACCGTCGCCTTGCTGACGGCATCGGCCGACGGTTTGTAGACGAAGAAGTAGAAGCCGGCGCCCGCGCCGCCGCAGCCGAGGAGGAGCAGCGCCGCGATGCTGCCGAGGATCACGAGCAGCTTCTTGCTCT
>JAYVTJ010000173.1:0-3899 GCA_043774415.1 Fimbriiglobus sp.
GGTAGGTGATCGCTTTCACTTCCCGACTGAGCTGATGCCGGGATGCGTCGAAAGGTTCACCCCGTATCGTCGCGTCCAGACCCGTACTCGTCACGGACACCTCGAACCGGCACCAGAGCATCCGCGCTTCGTCGGAGCGGTTCAGCAATTCTCTGAGCCAGTCGAAGAGCAGATACTCGCGGTCGATGCCGACGATGGCGAGCGTCTCCGATTGCACCGCGTTCACGCTCTCGGGGCGATCGACCATGCACGCGAGCAGGCACTCACCCGCTTCGGCGAACAGCGCGTCGAGCGTCGCCGCGCGGATGCGCAACCCCAAGTCGGCGGTGTGGTCGAACAGCTCGTGCATCAGTCCTTCTTCTCTTCTACTGGTCGGCGGATCTTCTTCGCGAGAATGCGGGCCAGCTCTTCCAGCGGCTTTTCGTGATCGTCCACGCGGAAATCGACAGAGCGGTCGTTCAAGCCCGCGTAGCCCCCCTTCGGCTTCTCGATGAGGATCGCCGCCGACTGCTTGCCGCGCTTGTCGCCGCCGGCCTTTTCCCCGGCCTCCATCGCCGCGATCATGCGCCACGCCAGCGGCCCTTTCGCCTCTTCGAACGCCTTCGCCATATCGGCGACCACGGCTTGACCCGCGAGCAGATTTCCCTGGCAGGTGTAGTTCTTCCCGGTCTTGCCGCCGGCCCACTCGCTGCACTTCTTCCCGGTGTAAGTCGCGGCTTTGCCGTCCTTATCGACGATGCCCACCTGACGGTTATCCCGGCCGTCGTCGCCGTCGATCAGGGCCTTTAGCGTCTCCTCGGCACTCTTGCCACCGGCGAGGAACTCCAGGCCTTTCGGGCCGAACGTCGTGTTCGCCAAGCTCTGCGTCGCGATGGCGCCGACTTCCGACTTGGCCCACGGGACTACCGAGCCGACCGCGAGGAACTTGGACGCCACGGCGACGCCGTGCTCTTTCGTCTCCGGGTCGGTGGCGACGATGGAAAAGGTCGTACAGGGTTCGGTGCCGACGGGCACGGGATCGGCCGCATTCGACGCGGGAACGAGTGCCAATGCGGCGAGGGAAGCCATGCCGAGACAGACTCCGACGAGCGCGCGCAGGTTCATGAAGATGCTCCCGATAGTGTCACTTCCGCCAGAAGGTGATCGTACCACACTCCGGCACATCCACCGTTTGCGCGAGGTGAAACGGGGACCTCGGCAGCAAGCCGAGAACGGTCGCGGCTGTTTCGCTCGGCGGTGAAGCTTCGAAGTGCGGACTGTTCCGGGCGATGCTCACGAAGATCACGGTGCGGCAATCGGTCTTCGCGCACCACGCGTCGAACTCCTCCGGTGTCGGCGGGCCGAGCACTTCGACCTGCCGGCAATCCACTTGGAGCTTATCGTGGGCGCGGAAGCGCTCCAGGTACATCCATGTCGCCCAGTATTTGCTCGGCCCATCGCTGAAGACCGCCGTCGATTCGCCTTCGCGGATCAGAGGCACCATGGCATCGCTCATCGCCCGGATGCTCATGCCGCGACCGTTCAACCCCGCTTCGGAAGCGTGCCCCGAACCGATCGATTCCATTCGACCCGTCCAAAGTATGGTCGCGATCGCCAAGACTAGCGCGGCGATCGAAGCGATTGTGATCGCGCGATTCCGAGGGAGCAATCCGAGCAGCCCCGCGAAGCCCACGGCTCCCGCGACGTACGCTCCGGCCATGCCGGTGTGCAGGAACCGCAGCTTGTGATTCGGATGCTTGAAAGTCAGGAAGAGCGCCAGCAGCGCGAAGAAGGGCACGACCCATCCCGCAGGTCGCAGGGTGCGCGATACGAAAGCTGCGAGCACGATGCCGACGGCCAGCCCCGTCAGCACTTCCGGCACAGCGACGTACTCGCCTTCGGCCCCGTCCCAGAAGAATCGCACACCCTCGGCGAACGTGGCGTGGTACTCCCCCTCGGTGTTCGCCGGACTGACGAACCAGAGGAACGTCCGCAATCGATACGGGATCGCGAACCAGATGAGCACCGGGAACGCATGCCAGTAGATGAGCGGGTAGACCTGCTCCGGCAGGAGCGCGCGGACGAGGTGCCGGCCACCGGTCCACCACCAGAGGGTAAAGTGGAGTAGGATCAGTCCGTACGCTGCGGCGAGGAAGACTTGGTTGGTGCGGACTTCGATGCGCTCGCCGCGCCAGGCGATGTCGAAGCCGCCCGTGAGCGCGATTGCCGCGATGACCGCCAGCAGCGCGGCGATCGGATAATTCAGCGGTCGGCGGAACTGGGAGAGCAACCAGCGCCGCCACGGGACTTCGACCCGCAGCCGCTTCGCCAACGCGAAGTATTCGGCGCGGTGGCTCCAAGCATGGACCGGAAAGACCGCGACAACGACGAGCAACCAGTAGTTGTACTTCAGGAAAAAAAGCAGTGTGAAGGCGAACCCGAGCCAAGCCGCGCTGCGTCGGGTGCGGTCCTGCGACCAAACCGCAAATGCGTACAGGGTCGCCAGCGTCAGCCCGGCGCCGAGGCTCTCCATCATCACATCGGTTGCATATGCTCGGTGCGCCGGACTCACGAGCGCGCACGCCGATGCCAGGAACCCCGCGAGCACTCCGCAGCGGCTCGACGCGCGCTCCGCGAGGAGGTAGGCGAAGACGACGGTGAGGAACCATCCCGCCAGACTCGGAAGGATGGCCGTGACCGGGTCGCGCCCCGCGACGAGGGCCACCGCCGCGACGAGCAATCCGTTCAGCGGGGGCCAGACCCAACTTCCGGAATCGAGATCCCACACGAAGCGCTGGATATCGCCGTTCTCCAAGTCCGCGGCCATTTGCAGGCCGTAGCGGTAGTGGGCGTTGCGGTCGTGGCCCGCGCCGATCCAGCGCTCGCGGTAGTGGCTCCGGTGGTGGACGAAGAGGTGCAGGCAAGACGCGAGGGCGATTGCGACGACCGCGCCCAGCGGCAGGAGCTTGCGGAGTCGCGGGGAGAGCATGGGGCATCCGGCACGAGTGGGTCGATCGGGCGACACTTCGGCGAGGTCACTTCCCGGCCGCGGCGGCCGCGAGCTTCTCCTTCTTGTCGTGGGCCTTCATCGGCACGATCAGGTGATCGAGGCCGCCGCCCAGAATCTCCGCGAGCTTGAACACCGACAGCCCGATGCGGTGATCGGTGATGCGCCCGTCCGGGAAATTGTACGTCCGGATGCGCTCGCTCCGGTCGCCGCCGCCGATGAGGGTGCGCCGCATGTCGGCGCGCTCCTTGTGCAGTTTCTGCTGCTGCGCTTCGTAAACCCGACTGCGCAGCACGCGCATCGCCTGGTCCTTGTTCTTGTGCTGGCTCCGGCCGTCTTGGCACTTCACTTCGATCTCGTCCGCGGTGCCCTTCCGGTACCAGATGCGCACGGCCGACTCGGTCTTGTTCACGTGCTGGCCGCCGGCGCCGCCGGCGCGCATCACTTCGATTTGCAGGTCTTCGGGGTCGATCTCGATCTGCACCTGATCGGGCTCGGGCATCACGCCGACGGTCGCCATCGAAGTCTGGATGCGGCCCTGCGTCTCGGTCTTCGGCACGCGCTGGACGCGGTGTCCGCCGCTCTCGAAGCGGAGGTGACTGAAGGCGCCATCGCCCTTCAGGCTCAGCACGATTTCCTTGAACCCGCCCGCGGCGCCGGGACTGTGGCCGATCTCTTCGAGCGTCCACCCCTTGGTGCGGGCGTAGCGCGTGTACATCTCGTGGAGGTCGCCGGCGAAAAGGGCCGCTTCATCGCCGCCGGTGCCGGCACGGATTTCGAGGATGAGGCTGTCAAATTCGTCTTCGGGCTCGGTGAGCAGTCCGTCTTCGATCTTCTCTTTCAGAGCTTCCAACTGCGGTCGCAGTTCGGCGAGTTCGGCCGCGGCCATCCCGCGCATCTCGGCGTCCGGTTC
>JAYVTJ010000174.1:0-1702 GCA_043774415.1 Fimbriiglobus sp.
ATCGGCGTCACCGCCGCGCGGCTCACGGAACTGGCCGTCGCCGTGGAGGCCGAGAGCAGCTTGAGCTGAGCGGGATCGGAAACCAGCACCCTCATTTCAATACGACCGCGCGAACAGTACCATCCGCGCCGACGGCTTCCCCGTGAACGGGCACATCCCCGATTCCTGCGGGCCGTCGAACGGTAGGCAGCGGATCGTCGCCTTGTACTCCTTCTGCACGCGGTCCTCCGTCTCGCGAGTGCCGTCCCAGTGGGCGTACACGAATTTGAGCTTGTTGAGGTCGGTCTCGTCTTCGTCCTTGTCGCCGCCTTTCACCGGGAAAAATGCGGCGAATTCTTCGAGCGTGTTCGCTGTGACGGTGCGGGCGTCGCGGTACTTCTTGGCCCGGTCGAAGAGCGCCGTCTGAATCTCGCGCAGCAGCCCATCGACGTGCGCGGCGGCGCCGGTCAGCGGGATGCCGAACTGCTTCCCCTCTTTGCCGGGCACATCGCGGCGGGCGACGACGCAGGCCCCCTTCTCGATGTCCTTCGGCCCGATCTCGATGCGGACGGGCACGCCGCGGACTTCGTGTTCGGCGAAGCGGAAGCCGGGCATCTTCTCGAAGTTGCGGTCGATCTTCACCACGATCGGCTCGTAGCCGAAGAACTCGTGCCGCGGGATCGCCTTGATCTCGGCCGCGAGCGCCTCCGCCGCGGCGATGCTCGGCCCGCGCTCGACATCGTTGCGCCCGAGCGGGCAGATGACGACGTGCGTCGCGGCGAGTCGCGGCGGCACGACCAAGCCGTTGTCGTCCGAGTGCGTCATGATGAGGCCGCCGATGAGCCGGGTGCTGACGCCCCAGCTCGTGGCGTAGGCGAACTCGCGCTGGCCCTTCTCGTTCTGGAAGCTCACGTCGAACGCCTTGGCGAAGTTCTGCCCGAGGTAGTGCGACGTGCCCGCCTGCAGCGCTTTGCCGTCCTGCATCATTGCTTCGATGCAGAGCGTGTAGACCGCGCCGGGGAACTTCTGCCCCTCCGTCTTCGGTCCGACGATCACCGGCACCGCCATGAACTCCTCGGCGAATTTCGCGTACACCTTCACCATCTGCAACGTCTCGGCTTCGGCTTCGGCTTCGGTCGCGTGAGCCGTGTGACCCTCCTGCCAAAGGAACTCGGCGGTGCGCAGGAAGAGCCGCGTGCGCATCTCCCAGCGGACGACGTTCGCCCACTGGTTGATGAGAAGCGGCAGATCGCGGTAGCTCTGGATCCAACTCTTGTACGTCTTCCAGATGATCGTCTCGGAGGTCGGCCGCACGATCAGCGGCTCTTCGAGTTCCGCCGTCGGATCGACCTTCAGCGGCTGCCCCTTCTCGGCCTTCAAGCGGTAGTGCGTGACGACCGCGCACTCCTTGGCGAACCCCTCGGCCATCTCCTCTTCCTTCGCGAGGTAGCTCATGGGGATGAAGAGCGGGAAGTAGGCGTTGACGTGGCCGGTGTCCTTGAACATGCGGTCGAGGCCGCGCTGGACGTTCTCCCAGATGGCGTAGCCATTGGGCTTGATGACCATGCAGCCGCGGACGTCGGAGTTGTCGGCGAGGCCCGCTTCTTGGACGACGTTGAGGTACCACTTCGGGTAGTTCTCGGCCCGCGGGGTGATCTTCTCGGCCATGCGGCGGACTCCGGTCGGCGGATGTTTGCGGAAAGGGGTCAGTATAGAGGTTCGC
>JAYVTJ010000175.1:0-5184 GCA_043774415.1 Fimbriiglobus sp.
CGAGACACGGAGGGCTCACGCCCACTGCTCGGGAGACTCGGACTCATTTCCGATCCCGAGACACGGAGGGCTCACGCCCACCGCTCGGGAGGAGCCTCACTTCTTCGGGGCGGTCGGCGGCGTCTTCCCGCCCGTCGGTCCGGCCGCTTTCAACTCCGCCGCGGCGCGGACGCGGGCGTCGAGCGCGGCCGCTTCCCCCGGTTCCATCCCGCTCAAGATCTGGATGTACTGGTCGTTGCTCTCGCCGACCGTCACCTCGCGGCGCTCGATGCGACCCCCGGACACCACGTAGCAGACCGAGTTCCCCTCGTACTCCGCCACGGCCTGCACCGGCACCGTCAGAGCGTCCGGGATCGTGCTGATCAGAATCTTCACTTCGGCCGTCATGCCCGGCTTCAGCCCCGCTTCGACCGGAAGGTCGTCGATGGAGATCTCCACGTCGTACTGCTTCACGCCGCCGCCGCGCCAGCCGTCCTGCTGGGCGAGCATGCCGATCTTCGTGACGCGGCCGTTGAGGACGCGGTTCGGCAGGGCTTCGATCCCCATCGTCGCGGTCTGGCCGATCTTCACCTTCTTGATCATCGACTCGTGAACCTTCATCTTCACGAGCATGCGCGAGAGGTCGGGGAGCGTGAAGATCGCCTGGCGGAAGTAGAGCTGCGCCCCGGCGCGGACGCGGGCGGCGTCGTCCCACGGACGGGCGTTGGCGTAGACCACCATGCCCCCCGTCGGCGCCTTGACGATGCAGCGCTCCATCTGCTTCTGGAGCCGCTCCACCTGCTTCTTCTCGATCTCGGCCGTCTTCGCGGCCGAGCGGTAGTCGGCTTCGGCCTTGCCGATGGCCGTCTCCTGGGTGTTCTTCGTGCGGGCGAGTTCGAGCTTCGCCTCGTTGGCCTTCGATGCGAGTTCGGTCTGATCCTTCTTGCGCGTGAACTTCTCGAGGATGATGAGGTCGGCCTCGGCGCTGGTCACCAGCAGCCGGCGCTCGGTGATGGTGAGTTCCTTCGTGCGCACTTGGTCGAGCTGGGCGAAGCCCTTCTTGACGAGGCCGCGGGTGAACTCGAGGTCGTCTTCCGATTCGTTGAGGTTCTTCTTGGCGAGTTCGAGCGCGCCCTTCATCTTGTCGTGGTCGCGCTTGTACTTGCCCTGCGGATCGGCGAAGGCTTCGAGTTCGATCTCCGCGAGGACGAGCGCCAGATCGGCCTTGGCGATCTCGCTGAGCGCCTTGTTCTTCGCGAGCGCCACTTCGCTGCGGGCCGCGTTCGCCTTGCCGTCGGCCGTCTCCCACTTGATCTCCTGATCGTTGATGAGCTTCACGAGGGCGTCGGTGTCGAGTTTCGCGACTTCGTCCCCCTTCTCGACGCGCGTCCCCTCGGGGAGGATCGAGACGAGCTTGCCGCCCCCTTCGAGTTCGCAGATCACCTGGAGGGAATTGATGCTGTCGAGTTCGCCGCGGTCGGTGACGGTGACTTTCAGCTCGCCGCGCTGCACGGCGGTCGTGAGGGGCATCTTGCCGTCGCCGCCGAACCAGTGCGGGAGAAACCACCAGCCGAGGACGCCCACGGCCGTGGAACTCACGACGGCGAAGATCACCAGCGCGACCAGCCAGGGGAGCCAGCGGCGGGAACGGACGACGGGCCGCGCGGTGCGGAGGGGCTTCACTGCCGCGAGGGGCAAGGGCGTTTCGACGGCCGGTTCACTCGGCGCCGGTTCGAGCGGGAGCCGCGCCGGGGCTTGGAGGAGGGATGGGGCTGGCATTGGTCGGGAACCCTCGTCCGTCGAGTTGCAGTTCCTCCAAGTCTAGCAGAAGTCGGACCCGCTGCTGTTCGTAGCGGATGAAACTCCCGGAAAGCTGCTCCCGGGCCGCGAGCAATTGTTCGAGGGCGCGGAGTTTGCGCAGGGTCGCATCGCCCGTGTTGGCCGCCGCCTGATTCGGCGCCGTCAGCAGCAACTGCTCGTTCTCGAGTTGCCGGGCGGCCGCGATGAGCGACTGCCGGGCGATCTCGAAACTGAAGCGCTGGAGCCGGAGCGTCCGGATATCGTTGCGGATCTGCGCTTCGATGCGGTCGCCGAGATCGATGTAGTTCCGGCGCGCCCGCTGGTACGCGATGAGGCTGACGCGGTAGGCGTTGCGCTCCGCGAGGCGGTTCAGCGGACTGTCGAACTGGAGGCCCACGCTGTAGCGGCTGAGGTCCTTCGAGAAGTCGAACGGGTGGCCCGCTTCCGGATCGGTGATGAGGTTCACGCGCGTGATGAGGTTGAGGTCGCCGCGGAGCTGGTTCGCCGCGATCGTGACCTTCCGCCACGAGTCCGTCACCTGCGCCAGGCGGTTCTGCATGTCGAGGCGATTGGCCTTCGCCTGCGCCACGGCCTCGGCTTCGACCACCTCGACATCGGGCAGGCGGATGAGGTAGATGCGGGCCTGGGTCTGCGCCGAGTTCGCGGTGGAGGCGATGGTGCCGAGCTGCGTCGTGTTCTTCGCGAGGAGCTTCCACGCCGCTTCGCGCGTCGGCTCGGTGATCGCCCCCTTCTGCGCCGCGATCCGAGCTTTGAGCGCGGCGAGCGCCGCCCGCTGCGGCGCCAGCTCGTCGGACTGCTGCTTGAACGCGGCCGCGGTCCGCGCCTTCCGCTCCGCGTCGTCGGTCGATGTCGCGGGACGGGCGAGTTCGACCTTCCAGCGGTTCAAATCGACCTCGGCCGCATCGAGCACCGGGCCGACCCGCGCGGCGAGTGCGAGCAGGGTGTCGTGATGCATCCGCAGCGCCGCGACAGTGGGCGGATTGCCGAGTTCCGCGTTGCGCTCGCGGCCGAAGGCGGCGATGGCGTCGCGCACCGCTTCCAACTCCGGGGCGACGAGCACGAATGGCGCCAGTATAGGAGTCGTCCAGTTCGATGGGCAATCGCGGCGGCAGGCCCATTTGCAGCTTGAAGGTGTCGAGTCCCTGCTGGAGCGCCGTGCCGGCGTTGAACACCTGCTGCCGCGCGGCGAGAAGCCCTTGGAGGATCGCATCGACTTCGACGGCGCTCTTCTTGTTCCCCTTCAGCAGCTCCAGCCCGAGCTGGTAGTTTTCCTCCTGGCTGCGCAGGTTGGCCTCGGCGTTGCGCACGCTCTGCTGGAGCAGCAGCAGGCTGAGGTAGCCGCCGGAATCGACGGCCGTGGCGACCCAGAACTGCTTGCGGAAGCGGGCGAAATCGCGGACGGCGTAGAGCGTGTCGCGCTCGGCCTGCGTGAGGCTTTCGAGGCGCACCTTCCGGCCGAAGTTCCGCAGCAGCGGCTGGATGAGAGTCGCCGTGAAGTTGCCCGAGACGCCCGACGTGCCGCCGGCGTACTCCCAGACGAAGCTGTTGGCGAAATCGACCATGAGCTGGCCGCCCGCCGCGAGGTTGCGGTTGAAGCCGAGGCCGTTCGTCGGCATCAGCGTGCTGGAAACCGTGGGCGGCCCGGCGAAGCCGACCTGCGTGAAGTCGGTGCCGGTGCGGCCGAACCAGCGCGAATCGAACTCGAAGCGGTTCAGCGTGAGCGCCAGCGCCGTGAGGTAGACGTTCTCCAAGCTCGTCTGATACTCGCGGCTGTTGGTCAACGCCACCTCGACGGCCTTCTCCTGCGTCAGCTTCAGCGTGCCGTCCGGGCCGGCGCCGAGGGACGCTTCCCAGCCGGCCGGTTCGACGCTGTCGAGTTGGCCGTCTTTGCCCCAGTGCTTCGACCCGCGGAAGCGGTAGGGCTTCTGCATGAACAGAGCGGCCGCGCCGTCGTCGGGCGGCTTGGGCGGTCGGTCCGGATCGGTCGGGTCGGCGAGGCGGGAGCCGGGCGCGGGGCGGAGGTCGATGCGGCCGATGGAATTGGCGGGGTTCACTTCGTGGCCGACGACGATCGGGTACGTTTCCCGGTCGGCCGACTCGCGGTAGTGGCTGCGCGTGCAGGATGCGAGGAGCACGCTCCCGGCGACGAGCCAAAGGCTTCGCGAGATTTTCACCGGAGGGCGACCCCACTGGAACACCGCGTCGATTCGCGGTGCGCTAGCCGGGATCCGCCGGGCCGTCAAGCCGGAGTAGAGTTCACCGGGGCTGCGGCGGACGGCGGAACGGCTTCGGCACGCGGTCGCGCACGGTCTGCACCGCGCGCGCCACCCGCACCGAAAAGCCTTGCAGCCCCTCGAACGGCACGAGGCGGGCGCGCTCTTCGGCGGCATCCTGCCGGGCCGCGGCCAGTTCCTCCGCGAGGCGGTCGCGCTCGCCGCGCAGACCGTCCCGTTCGAGGACATGGCTCGCCGCCGCCCGGCGCAGCGCCGCCCGCAGCGCGGGTCCGACCGCGGCGATCCAGTTGCGGTCGGCCTGCGCGTCGGTCAGCGTCGGATCGGCATCGCAAACGTACCCGAGCCGGTCGAAGTGCTCGGCGTGCGCCGCGGCGATTTCCCCCGCGATTTCGGCCGTCAGGAGCTGGCGCCAGTGGCCCGGCTGGCCCTTCCAGAAGTGGCTATTGAACGAATTCGTGCGCAGTTGCGCCAGCTCGTGGCGGGCGACGATCTCCGAGAGATCGGCCGTGCTGTCGGGCCGGAACACATTCCGCAGGCGGAGGAGCTGGCCGATCGGATCGCGCACGAGTTCCTCGTAGCGCACCGAGGTCGCGCCGGGCTGCTCCCACCAGTCGCCGGTCACTCCGAAGAGTTCGCGGGCGCGGTCGCCCGTCCCGTATTCGGCGAAGGCCCGGCTCCCCGGCATCGCCCCGAAGAGTCCCGATTCGTCCCCCCCGCGGCCCAGCAGCCAGCGGTCCGATTCGCTCTCGTGGATGGCGAACTGCAAAATCGAAACGAGCACGTCGAGCGGATGCCGGGCGATGGTGAGGACGCGGAAGCCGTGGGCCGCCAGCAGATTCAGAAAGTCCGGTTCCCGACGCCAGTGGATCTGCACCACGCATTCGCGCGGCAGCCCCGCCAGGACGGAGTCGGTCCGTTCGTGCACGGCGACGGTCGGGAGACCGGTCGCGGCGCCGACGAGCAGGCGCAGCCAGGTGTTGCCGGAGCGCGGTGTGCCGACGAGGGCGATGCGGAGCGGGGCGTCCATGCCAGAATCCTTCCGGGCGGGAGCCGACACTTTAAGCGGCGAACCGCAGGGCCGTCAACCGGGATCGCGAGAAGGGGTGCGCCTCGGAATTTGGCGGAGCCGTAGGGTGTGGTCGAGTCTTCG
>JAYVTJ010000176.1:0-3291 GCA_043774415.1 Fimbriiglobus sp.
GGTACGAGTCCGATCCGTTCTTCGGGTCGTACTGCGTGCGGCTCGCGTGCGCGAAGAATTCTTTGTTGTCCGGGTACTCCGGCAGCGGCAAGCCGGCCCGCATGAGCGGGATCATCGCGAGCGCCTTCGCGGTTTTGCCGACTCCGTCGGCCCAGAAGTGGTCGGTGAGGTTGGCGCGCCACTCGATCCTAGCGGCCGTTTCGACGGGATCGGCGTTCGGGTCGTTGAGCCGCTTGTGGAGTTATGCGGCGAATTGCTCGCGGGCCAAGGGGAGATCGGCGACGGCGGTGTACGGGAACTTCGGAGAGTCGTCGAGGCGCGCCGACACGCCCACCTTCACGATGCCCTTGTTGATGTGCGCGTTGACTTGATCCGCGTAGGTGAGCAGATTCTCCGGCGACTTGCCGTCGATCTTCAGCGCGGCGGCGTGGACGCCCCGGACGACATCTTCAAAGTTTTTCGTGGCGTGCGCGGCGGGGTCGGCCCAGGTGAGGCCCGCAACGATTTGATCCGCCTTGCCCTTCGACGCGCTGGTATCGACGACCCCGCCGGCCGTGCGCGAAGTCTTCTTGAGGTTCGCCATCGCTTGCGAGACGTAGTTTTCGACCGGCGGCGGCGCCTTGGGATCGGTTCCGGATTCCCCGGCGTGCGTCAGGTGGTCGAGGACGGCGGCGTGCTTGTGCTGGAGGCCGCGCCCCGTCGGCTTCGTGTTGTGCTGGTCGATGCCGGCGGAGACTCGCTGCTGAACGTCGGCGCCGTGTTCGCCCTTCAGCGCAGGAGTGAGAGGTCGTGGATACCGCGCAGGTCGTCTGTGGCGACGGCCTGCCGGTATTTCGAAGTGAAGTCTTTGAGCCGGGAATCCGGGGCTACGCTGCCTGCGCCTCCTGCACCTTCTTCGGGTGATCCGCGAACTTCGCTTGGAGTTCCGCCAAGATCCCCAACTGCTCCCGATCCAGCTTGTGCCCCGCCGCCTGCGCTTCCGTCAGGCTGTCCAAGTTGATCGCGTCCAAGTGGGTTTGGCGGCTCAGCGACAGATTTCCCTGCGTCGACAGCGGGAACTTCTGCGGGTCGAGATACTCGGCTTCTGTCATCGGAAGTCTCCTTTTTGAGTGCCGCGAGGCGGTCGTGTCCGATCAGACCGCCCGCGATGTGTTCGGGGATTTCCCTTTTCAGGGTACCCGTCCGGCGAAATGACGGTATTGCGGCCGACGCCGAGCCGCGCGTGGCCACCAATCAGCACTGAGGATGCGGACTCGTCCCCGTTTGCGGATGAATCGTTCAGGTGCCGTTCGGCGACGTTCTTCACCGGCGCATCGGCCACCGCCTTCCGCGCCTCTTGGTACGCGGGCTCCAAAGCGACCGTTGCCTTCCAGATTCGAGATCGTGCCGAGCGCCACCGGCACTCCGAACAGCGCTTCGAAGACTTCCTCGATGCCCCGCTTGCTCATCCCATGGCTGCCCGCGAAGTAGATCGCCGCCCCGGTCAGGCGCGGCCCGAGGCGGTGCTTCCGGACGTCGGCGGGGATGGCGGCGCGGGTGGTGTGGCCGCAGGGGCAGGTGCGCGAATGGCCGCGGTGCTCGGTGACTTTGGCGAGGATCGCCGGCAACTCGGCGATCTGGTGCCGCTTCGGGTCGGGGTTGTCGGCGAACGCCGACAACGACTTGTCGCAGGAGGCGCAGCAACCGGGGGCGTAGTCGATGACGGCCTTGACGCGTTCGCTCGGCAGGAACGACTTCAGGTGGGGGGATGGCCCGGCTGGGCCCCGCGCTTTTTGCCGGTCGGCACCTTGGCCGGAGCGGGCGGCTGCGCTTCGGCGGGGCGCTTCGGAGGCGGCGGCTTGAGGCGGTCTTCGAGGTCGCGGAGCTTGGTCTCGAGTTCGAGCAGACGCGCTTCGAGCCGCGGAATCTCGACCCTGCAACGGGGGCACTCGGGAAGCGGTTCTGCGAGCGGGGCGTCCATCCCAAGATATAGCCAAAATCAAAAGGAAAGCGCAAGATCAAACGGGACGGGATGAACGGTTATAAAAAAGGCCAAAGGTGTGGATGCGAAGAAGATCCTCATCCGCGCCGCCATCCTCAACCGCCGCAGCCGATTTGATCGGAATGTATATTGAACACTCCATAATTTCCTCCAATCGACTGTTCCCTTCACGTGGCCGTGCCGATCGGGCAGTGGCGCAGGCTGATGAGTTTGCTCTCGATGCTCCGATTCGACTCGGGATGCCGGCCGATGATGAACGCGATCTGGCTTATGGGGATCACACTCACGGCTTTCTTGCCCGATTTGAGCGGCAGTTTCACGATCATGGGGACACTCGCGGCGGGGACGGTCGGAGCCGTCGATCACTTGCGGAGGCGCTGGAGCACACCTTCGATCATCACCACCACATTTTGGGGCAGCGGCGCGTAGTTGAGCCGGGCCGTCTTGCGCTGGCCGGCGTTCTCCGCGGTCGCCCACGTCAGGAAGTCGAGGATGGCGATTCCCTTGGGTGTCTTGGCGATGCCGGCATCGAAGACGGCCCAGGTCGTCCCGCAGATCGGGTAGGTGTCTCGGCCCTTCGAATCGACGATGGAATAGCGGAGGTGGGGCTGGAGATCCGCGATCTCCTTGGCCGCATTCGTCACGGAGGTCAGCGTGGGGCTTTTGGATTCGCCCTCGCGGTTCTTCACGCGGCCGTACGAGAACTTGCTCTGCCCGAGCGCCGAGCCGAGGTCGAGGTAGCCGATGGCCCCTTCGGTGGAGGCGAGGGCCTCGACCACGCCGCTCGTTTCCCGGACACCGCGACCGACGGGCCACTTCGCGAATTCGGACGCCGTCCCGAGTTTCCAGTCCGGGCTCGTCTTCGACAGGAATTCCGTCCAGATGGCCGTGGTGCCGCTTTTGTCTTCGCGGTAGATGACGGCGATCTCCCGGTCGGGCAGTTCGGCCCTGCCGTTCTCGGCGCGGATGCGCGGATCGTTCCACCGGACGATCTTGCCGAGATAGATGTCGGCGAGCAGAGCTCCGGAAAACTTGAGCTGCACCTCCAGGCCCGGCAGGTTGTAGGCCACCGCGACGGCGCCCATGGCCAGCGGAATGTGCACGAGCGCTTTGCCATTCTTCGCCGCCTCCGCCATCGCCGCATCGGTGAGGACCGCGTCGGTGCAGGCCAAGTCGTACTTGCCGTCGAGCAGACCCTTGACGCCCGCGCCGGAGCCTTTGGCCTCGTAGGTGAAGCCCGCGTCGGGCTGCTGCTGCTTGTACTCCACGGCCCATTCGTCCATGAGCGCCTTCACGAAGGTCGAACCCCC
>JAYVTJ010000177.1:0-5748 GCA_043774415.1 Fimbriiglobus sp.
TAGTTGATCGTCGGCGGCACCACGCCCTTGCGCAGCGCCATCACGCAAATCACCAGTTCGACGACGCCCGCCGCCGCAATGAGGTGCCCGAGCATACTCTTGCTGCTGGAGATCGGCACCTTCTTGGCGGCCTCGCCGAACACGCCCTTGATGGCTGCCGTCTCGGTCGAGTCGTTCGCTTGCGTGCTGGTGCCGTGGGCGTTGATGTAGCCGATGTCCTCCGGCTTCACGCCGGCGTTCTTCAGCGCATCGCGCATCGCGCGGATGGCGCCGCGGCCTTCGCTGTGCGGGTCGGTCATAGCGTAGGCGTCGCCGGTCGTGCCGTAGCCGGTGAGTTCCGCGTAGATCGTCGCGCCGCGGGCCTTCGCATGTTCGAGTTCTTCGAGGACGAGCATGCCGCTGCCCTCGCCGAGCACGAAGCCATCGCGGTTGAGGTCGAACGGCCGACTCGCCTTTTGCGGGTAGGCGCCGTTCGTCGAAAGGGCCGTGAGGAGGTTGAAGCCGGTGACGCCGAAGGGGCTGATCATGCTGTGCGCCCCGCCGGCGAGCATGATCTCGGCGTCGCCGTGGCGGATGAGTTCGGCCGCTTCGCCGATGGCCTGGGCGCTGGCGGCGCAGGCCGTAAGTGTCGTGCAGTTCGGCCCGCCGAGGTCGAATTCCTCGGCGACGTGCGCCGTCGTGGTGTTCATCTCCCCCTCGGCTTCGCGCGGTCCACGCAGCAGTCGGGTGAGGTGGCCGATGACTTCGCCGGTGTTCACTTTGTACCCGCTCGGATCGACGGCCAAGCTGCTCGCCACGAGCACGGCGTCGAAGTCTTCGGGGCCTTCGCCGACGCCGAGGTAGGTGCCGATGCGGGTGCGGTCGATCTTGGGGGAGGTCAGCAGGTTCGCATCGGCGAGGGCCTGCTGCGCCGCGGCGAGGGCGAAGCGCGTGTTCGACCCGGCGGCGGCAGACTTGGACGCATCGGCGACGTACTTTCCGAGATCCAGATTCTTGACTTCGGCGGCGAAGTTGGTCGGAAACTGCGCGGCGTTGAAGTGCGTGATCGCGCCGACGCCGCTCTTCCCTTCGAGGAGGTTGGCGAACATCGTTTGTACGGTGTGGCCGAGGGGCGTCATCACGCCCATGCCGGTGATCGCGACTCGCTTGCGGTGGGTCATAGGAGCAGTTACCACAGATGCACACAAAAGAAGATTTTCACCGCGGAGAAGGAAGAGGACGCGGAGAAGATGAGATGGCGAGATGCGAAAAAGTTGGGACTGAACGCGAATGCCCCACTCCATTCTCGGATCTTCTCCTTCTCTTGTTATGTGCCCTTTGAGGTTAACTCGGTTTCCATCTCTTGACCACCACCGCTGCGCACTGGCCGCGGTCGGTCACACTCAGCTTCAGCGCGTAGGGCTTGGTCACCGGCACCGGCGCGCCCGACGTCAGGGTCACGGGGCACGCGGGGTCGTCGGTCGTGTGGTTCAGAGTCCCGGGGAGCAAACCGTGCTTCAGCGCCAGCACGCTCGCGGCGAGTTCCGTCAGTCCGGAGGCGGCGCCGGAATGGCCGAGGTGACCCTTGGGGGCGAACACGCGGACGCCATCGCCGAAGACTTCCCGAATGGCGCGGGCCTCCCACGCATCGAGTTCGCGCGAACCGCGTGCCGCGGCGTTGACGTGATCGATTTCGCCCGGCTCGATCGCGGCGTCGCGGAGGGCGCTGCGGATCATCTGGGCGAAGCCGTGCCCTTTCTTGCCGTTGTCGAAGCCGCTGGCGAACCCGACGAGTTCGCCGAGGATCTTCGCGCCGCGATTCTGAGCGAACTCGAGTTCTTCGAGGGCGAATACCGTCGCCCCTTCCGAGAAGGCCGTGCCGTTGCGGTCCGCATCGAAGGGGCGCACAGCCGTCGTCGGATCGGCGAGCGGGTCGTTTACGAGTTCGTGGAATAGGCCGTGGCGGGCGATGGCGACGGGGTTGAGTTTGGAATCGCAGCCGCCGACGAGGAAGAAATCGGCGGAGTCGCGGGCCAGCAGTCGGAAGGCTTCGCCGAGTGCGAGCAGGCTCGCCGTGTCGGTGCTCGTGATGCTGTTGTTCGGCCCCTGCGCATCGAACAGGATGCTGACGTGGCACGCGGGCATGTTCGGCAAATACTTGAGCATCCAGAGCGGCGGCACCTGCTTCAACCCCTCGCGACCCCACATGGTGTAGTCCACGATGGGCGGGTCGCCGCCGCAACTCGTCTGGGCGCCCTTGCAGAGATCCTCGAGTTCCGTGGCGACCATCACGCAGCCGAACTCGACGCCGAAGCGGAAGGGGTCGATCTGGCCCTTCTGCAACCCGCAGTCGGTCATGGCGAGCTGCGCGGCACACAGCCCGAGCCGGATGGTGTGGGCCATCTTGTTCAGGCTTTTTCGGGTGTCCTTCATCGCGGCCGTGATGATCTTCTTCGGGTCGAAGTCGGGGAGTTCCCCGGCGATCTGGCACTTCAACGCCGACGGGTCGAAGCGCTGGATCCGGCGGATGCCGGAGGTGCCGGCGCAGAGGGACGCCCAGAACGCCTCCGGAGTCGATCCGATCGGCGTCAGCAATCCCAACCCGGTGAATACGGCCCGTCGTTCCGGCATCGGCATCCCGTTTGGTGTCTGATCAGCTTCTTCGCCCGGGTCACAGTCCCCGATTCCTTCGCCCCGAAGGGGCGCCTCACGCGAACCACGCCGGCCCCTTCGGGGCGGATGATTTGTCAACCTCGACCCAGGGCTTCCGCCCTGGGTTAAGTAAGTCGGCCCTTTTGGGGAGAAGATTTCCCCGCAACTATTCAACCCGCCGCCGCGGGCAACTCCGGCGTCTTCGCGGCCACGAGCTTCGCCAGCCCGAGCAGATGCTGCAGTTCCCCGCTGAACACGAAATTCCGATCCCCGAACACCTGCGCGCTCCGGTTGTGGTCGAGGTGCGCGAAGAAGATCTCGGCGTCGCAGATCGGCCGGCCGGCGCAGGTGACCGTACCGCGGACGACGGCGCCCTCTTTCTTCAGGTCGAGAATTTCGGCCGTGTAGGTGAGCTGCTCGCCGGCCATCGCCTCGCCGTGGAATTTGGCGAAGGGGATCTTGGCGAGCACGACCTTCTCTTGGAACTGGTTCGCCTCGCCGACGAGGATGCCGCCGGTCTGGGCCAGCCCTTCCAAAATCAGGGGTGCCGGCATGACGGCGAAACCGGGGAAGTGCTCCGCGTAGTGATCCTCGGCATGGCTGAGGCACTTCGTCGCGGTAGCCGATTTCCCCGGCTCGAAGGCCGTGAAGCGGTCGATCCAAAGCCAGCGCATGGGCTACTTCAACTTCGACTGGATGTACTTCGTGATCAGTTCGACCGTGAAGAGGTCGCCGATGTTTTCGAACTTCGGGTTCTTCTCGAACTTGGCGATGTCGGCGTACGGCATCTTGGCGCGGAGTTCGTCAAGGCCGGCGGGCGTGAGCATGCCATTCTGGAGGAACTTCGGGTCGCCCTGGAAGATCGATTCCGGGAAGAGTTCGTTGCGGTCGATCTTCAGCCCGAATTCGCGCTCCAGGCGGAACACGATGTCGAGGAAATCGATCGACTCGGCGTTGAGGTCGCCCTGCAGGCGCGACGCCATCGTGACATCGTCCTCATCGACCCCGAGGGCTTCGACGAGCTGCTTCTTGACCCGGTTGAAAATGTCGTCTTGCGTCACGAGGTTCTCCCCCTCCGCCGCGGCATCGGCCCGCGGGTTATCCTGTTAGGCCACGGTGGCGCCGAGGCTCAGCCCGCCGTCCACGGTGATCAGTTGGCCGGTGACGTACGCCGCCGCCGGCGAGCACAAAAACAGCACCACGTTCGCGATGTCGTCCGGCTTTCCGAGCCGCTTCAGCGGGATCATCTTCTTGATGATGTCGCCCGCTTTGTTCCGCACCGCTTCGCTCATGTCGGTCTCGATGAACCCCGGCGCCACGGCGTTCACCGTGATGTTCCGCGAGCCGAACTCGACCGCCAAGGCCCGCGTGAAGGCGTTCACCGCCCCCTTGCTCGCGGCGTAGTTCGTCTGGCCGGCGTTCACGTGCTCCGCCGCGACGCTCGACACATTCACTATTCGGCCCGAACGCTGCTTGAACACCATCTGATTCGACACGGCTTTGCAGAACGAGAACGTTCCGTTGAGGTTCGTATTCACCACCGTGTGCCAGTCGGCCGCATCCATCCGCACGAACAGCCCGTCGCGGATGACCCCGGCGTTGTTCACCAGAATATCGACGCGGCCCCAATCCGCCAGCACCGCCGCGACGATGCGCTCGGCCGTGGTCGGTTCGGCCACATCGCCCTGCATCGCCTTGGCGACCCCGCCGGCGGCGGCGATCTCGGCTTCGAGGGCCTTCGCCGCATCCTCGCTGCCCTTGTAGACGAACGCGACCTTGGCGCCGGCCCCGGCCAGCGCGAGCACGCAGGCTTTGCCGATGCCCCGGCTGCCGCCGGTCACGATCGCCACTTGGTCTTTCAGCAGCATGGGAACTCAGGTGTCGGTTCGGGTCAGTTCGCCCGTGAGCAGCGCCCAGCGGGATTTCCAGTGCGTTTGCAATCGCTCGTCGGCCGCCACGCCCGCCGGCCCGCGCTCGGCCAAGTTGTAGCCGTGCAGCACGAACGTGGCCGAGATCGTCTGGGCGCCGGCGTCGTCGGAGCCCTTCCCTTTGAAGGTGACCGTCGAGCCATCGGCCTTGGCCCAATCGACCGCAACATCCATCCGGCGACCGGGTTGCAGGAACGTCCCGTATTTCACGTTCTTGGCTTCCCGCAGCACGATCACCGAATGCTCGAAACCGCTCGTGGAGCGCCACAGCCAAGCTCCGGCTTCCGCAAGTGCTTGCAGCATCAGCACTCCAGGCATCACCGGGAAGCTCGGGAAGTGATCGGCGAGGTACTCTTCCCCGAGGGCCAGAAATTTGCAGCCGCGCAGGAATTTCCCCGGTTGGTGAGCATCGATCCGGTCGAGCAAGGTAAACCGCATGCCGAAAACCGCCCAGAGTCCCGGACAACCCGTCTTGGAAGGAGAATATACCGAAGCTGCGCAATCGGGACAACCCCACGGTTCGACGTTCGACGCGGTGTGCCACCGGATTTTGGCGGTGCTGTCGGTGCGGTCGAGTCTTCGAGACCCACCGGGAACTCCGCTCGAAAAATGAGTTTGGAGGAAACACCCCCACCCCCCTCCAAACTCAATTGAGTCTTGCCAAACTCATTTCGGGCCTGCGCACGGGGTTCCGAGAATCGGATGGCACCACGAGCGTCCGTTGCGCGGCCGTTACACGAATTCCGACCGATTCGGGTATCCTGATCGTCGGAGTGGTGTGGAATCCCTTTTTCGGAGTCTCTCCCATGCGTCTCAATCGCTGGCTTCTCGCCGCCCCCATCGCCGGGGCCGTCGTCGTCGGACTCGGGGCAGATCGCCTCTTCAGCGCCGATGAAAAGAAGGCCGAAGACCCGAAGGCCGCCGTCACTCTGCCGATCACGCAAGTGGTGATGTTCAACTCGGGCGTCGGCTACTTCGCCCGCAGCGGCAAGGTCACGGCCGATGCGCGGGTCGATTTGACGTTCCCCGAGACGGATATCAACGACCTGTTGAAGTCGATGACGCTCCAGGATCTCGACAACGGCCGGGTCAGCGCCGTGAGCTACGACAGCCGCGAACCGGTGGCGCGGACGCTGAGCAGCTTCGCGATCAACCTGAACAACCAGCCGACGCTGGCCGGGATTCTGAC
>JAYVTJ010000178.1:0-2319 GCA_043774415.1 Fimbriiglobus sp.
ACCAGCCCATGCTGAAGAGCCTCCTCGACGACGTGGCGAAAACGCTCGCGACCACTTCCAAAGAGAAGCTCGTCGCCGTGACCGTGAAGGTCGCGGCCGAGTCCATCGGAGATGCCATCGGCGACGGCGATCCGGAGGACAAGGACAAGTGACCCGAGATGGAATCGGTTCCCCGCGGCCCGTCGAGACTTCGGCGGGCCGCTTGCTTTTCCGGGCCGCTTCCGAAGACTGAACGCATCGGGCACCGACGGAGACAGGCATGAGCGAACCGCGCTTCGTCAAGATCGCCACCTACGGCGAAGTCTATCAGGCCGACTTGGCCAAGTCGGCGCTCGAGGAAGAGGGCATCGCCGTCCAGCTCCACGACCGGGAAACCGTCTCGATGGACTGGCTCCTCTCCAATTCGGTCGGCGGGATCAAAGTGAAGGTCCCCGAGGAACAGGCCGAGCGGGCGACTGCGATCCTCGCGGCGAAGATGTCGAACCCGGTGTCGGACTTGGCCGAGAGTTTGAGCGAAGAGGATTTGGCGCAGCAAGCGATGGCGGCCGAGCCCGAAGAGGGATTCGTCGAAACGTTCCCCGAAGCGGCCGGAGGAGTCGAACCCGGAAAGGATTCGGAAGGCGAGAACGCGACCGCGGTCCGCGAGGATTATGCGAAACGGTTCCTCCGGGCGTCCGTCTTTTCGATCCTCCTCAGCACGTTCTGCATCTTCTTCTGGTTCTACGCCGTCTATCTCGGGCTCAACGCCGTCTTTTCGCCGGGCCGGCTCTCCTCGGAAGGGCAGCAGCGGATTCTTTACGGCGTGATCGCCTGCGCGGGCAACATCGTCTTCTGGCTCTTCGCGATGATGTTCCTCCGTCCCTATCTCGAAATCTACTGACCGCGCGAACCCATGCTCCCGCACCTCGGTGATACCATCGTCGCGCTCTCGTCGGCACCGGGGCCGGGCGTGCGGGCCATCGTCCGCCTGTCGGGGCGCGACGCGGCCGAGGTCGCCGCGAAGGTCTTCGTCGGCGAACGGCCCGCGCCGCGTTCGTTCGCAACCGGTTCGGTCGCGCTCTCGGGGATCGAAGCGCGCCTGCCCGCCGACCTCTACTTCTTCCGCGGGCCGAACAGCTACACCGGCGAAGACCTCGTCGAAATCCACACGATCTCCGCACCGCCGCTCGTCGAACGGCTGCTCGCCGACTTGCTCATCGCGGGGGCCCGCGCCGCGCAGCCGGGCGAGTTCACGATGCGGGCATTCCTCGCGGGCAAAAAAGATCTCCCGCAGGCCGAAGCGGTGCTCGCCGTGATCGACGCCTCCGATGAAGCCGATTTGCGAGCGGCGCTCGCGCAGTTGGCCGGGGGCGTTTCGGAACCGCTCGCGAAGCTCCGCGATGACTTGCTGAACTTGCTCGCCGATGTGGAAGCGGCACTCGACTTCGCCGACGAAGATATCGAGTTCGTCTCGAACGCCGACACGATCCTGCGGATCGGCTCGGGCATCGCCCACCTGATGAACCTGAAGCGCCAGCTCGACGACCGCAGCGTGAGCCGCCGGCCGATGCGGGTCGCCCTCGCCGGCGCGCCCAACGCCGGGAAGAGCAGCCTCTTCAACGCGCTGCTCGGCACCGAAGCCGCGCTCGTGAGCGAGCGGGCCGGCACCACCCGCGATTACCTGGCGCACGGATTGAAACTCGGGGATCACGCGCTCGAACTGATCGACACCGCCGGCTGGCAAGCCGCGACCGATACCATCGAAGCGCAGGCCCAATCGCTCGGGAGCCGGCAGACGGACTCGGCCGATCTCGTGCTGGTCTGCGTGCCGGTCGGCACCGAACCGCCGCCGGTGCTCCCCCGGAATGCGGTCGTGCTGCGGACGAAGGCCGACCTCGGCGGTGTCAGCGGGTTGTCAGTCTCGGTGCGGTCGCCCGACGGACTCGCTCCGCTGCTCGCGCTCCTGGAGGAGCGCGCCGCTTCGTTCGCGCGGCCGGCGCTCGCCCCGAGCCAGAGTCGCTGCCGGCACCACATCGACGCGGCGATCGCCGACCTGCGCTCGGCGCACAAGCACGCCGTCTTCGGCGACCCCCCGGAATTGCTCGCGCTGGCGCTGAGGGAGTCGCTCGACCAGATCGGCGAGATGGCCGGGACGGTCTACACGAACGATCTGCTCGACCGCATCTTCAGCCGCTTCTGCATCGGGAAGTAGGTTTGCTGTCCATCGGCAAGTGGCGCTCGAACGGCGAATTCCCAATTCCCCGAGCTATTCGGGTTTCGCGTGTCGATTTGCCCTAAATAGCAGTTATGATTGAACATCTGTCGGAAAAAGCTATTCAG
>JAYVTJ010000179.1:0-3302 GCA_043774415.1 Fimbriiglobus sp.
CCCGCGCACGACGGAGGCCGCTGATATTCTCGGGCCAGACCTCACCCCCCGGCCCCCTCTCCGAAACGGACAGGGGGAGCGGGACGCATCACTTCTTCCCCAGTAACTCCTTGCTCTCGATGGTGGGGCACCAGTACTGTTCGATGTGCTGGATCACCATGAGCGTCCCGACTTCGTGCTTCACGAAGGGTTTCGCTTTCGGGTTGTACATGGCGTCGGTCAGGTCGCGGACGAGCAGGCAATCGACGCCCCACTTCGTGAGCTGCTTGATCGCGAAGCCGCGGTTCAGCACGCACATGTTCGTATGCACGCCCATCACGATCACCGTCGTGATGCCCTTCGCCTGCAGGATGCTGTAGACCTCCGTGCCGCTGTCGCTCACGAAGTCGCGCTCCTCGTCCACCTCGACGGCCTTGTGCTGGCGGGTCCAGGCCTTGCGGAACTTCGGCGGGTCGGCGTCGTCGCAGCCGCCGTCGCTGTCGTCGATGGGCAGGGCCGGGGCGTCGATCACCTTCTGCTTGGGCGGATCGACCTTCTTCACGTCCTTGGCGCGCTGCCTCGCGGCGCTCTCCTTGTAGAAGTCCATCGTGTCCGACGGGCAGTGGATGATCGTCATCCCCGCTTTGCGCGCCGCGATCACGGCCGGCGCGGCCCGCTTCGCGAGGGCATCGCAGCGCTCGGCCGCCGACTTGCACCAGTGATCGTCCCACATGTCGCAGATGACCACGGCCGTCCGCGAGGGATCGAGTTCGCGCTTCGTATCGCGCGCGGTCGTGATGGGGACTTTCTCCGTGTAGAGCTTGCCGTCCCGTTCCACCGTCCGCGTCTGGTACTCCGTCGCGATGCGGCGCTGAGTGACTTCGATCGGTTCGGCTGCGGCCGCCCCTTGGAGCGAAGCCATTCCGAACGCGAATGCAAAAAAGGAGGCTCGGATCACGGGAGCACCTCGGAAGGAGCGGGGATGGGCATCGTAGTCGAACCGGGCGGCCTCGCACAAACGAAAAAAGACCGCAGGGGTGTTCCCTGCGGTCCGGAGAGTTGTGTTGCTATTTCGAACTCAGTTGCAGCCGCAGCTCGACTTCTTGCCGAACATGCCCTTCATGCGGCCGAAGAGCTTGCAGCCCTTCTTGCCGTCATCGCAGGCGTCGGTGCCGCAGGCGCTGGTGCCGCAGCCGCCGGTGGCGCTGGGTGCGGCCGCTGCGACTTGGATCGTCTCGGTGATGGCTTCGACCTTGTAGGTCGTGACATCGACCATGGCGGTCGTGTTGACGGGCTTGCAGACCTTGTGCGTGCCGGTCTTGGTGACCATGGCGCTCGAGTAGGTCGTGACATCGACCATGGCGGTCGTGGTGACGGGCTTGCAGACCTTGTGCGTGCCGGTCTTGGTGACCATGGCGCTCGAGTAGGTCGTGACGTCCACCATCGCGGTCGCGGTGGTCGGCTTGCAGACTTTGTGCATTCCCTTCATCGGTTCGTTGACGTAGGTCGTGACCGGGACGCTGCACATTTCGGTGACCGTCTGCTTCTGCATGACCGTCTTGTAGCAGGTTTCGCAGGTCGTGACGCGCTCGGTGCGGTAGCTCATGGTCGGGCAACCGCAGCGATCCACGCCGCAAACCGGGACGCACACCGTGCTGTGGTGGGGGACGGTGTAGGCGACTTGAACCGGGACGCAGAGGGTCTTGCAGACCGGCTTCTGGACCACCGTGGTGACGGGCTTGCACACGGTGTAGGTGTACGGCTCATCGACCCAAGCGTAGGTCGTGGTGGTCACCGGCTGCTTGGTGGTCTTGGGGGTCGTGACGCATTCTTGGTACGAGAACGCTTCGTCGACCCACTGCATCGTCGTCGTGGCGACCGACTGCTTGGCGGTCTTCGGGGTCGTGACGCACTCTTGGTACGTGTAGGCTTCGTCGGCCCACTGCATCGTCGTCGTGGTGACGGCTTGCTTCGTCACGACCGGCTTGGACACGTAGCGGGTGACGGTTTGAGTCGTCATCGCCGGGGCCGGCATCGGAGCCGGGGCAACCACGGGGCCGCAGGGGGCATCGCAAGCGTTGGAAGCCGCGACCGGGCCGCAGCCGACGGCGGCGGCGCAGCAATCGCTCTTCTTGCCGAACAGCTTGCAGCCGAGGGCTTGAGCCGGCGTGGCCGAGGCGCAAACCGCGAAACCGAGAACCGCCGCTGCGAAAACACGTTGCATCATCATTGAGGCGCTCCACAAAAAAGAGGGACCGGAAAAGGGCAGCACCCAAAGTTTGAGTGTAACCACACTGTTCTTCGGGCACTGAGAGGGCGGGGCAGTAGACTCCCCCATTTCACCCAAGCTTCCCATATTCTCCAGAGGATAGAAATTGGCAAGCTCGTGGCAACGAAAACTTTGCCTCACCCGCACATTTTCCTAGCAAGTGGTAGTCCGATTTTGCCGGCTCGTCCGGTCCGGTATGGCGGAGGCGCTCCGTTTCCCTACTGTGTGAGGGATTCGACCGGTTCGGCGCAGGGCCGATTCCGGCGGAATTCCCCCTCTCCGGAGCCACCCTCATGCATCGAATTTCTCAAATCTGTCGGCCGGCGTTCGCATTCGCGATCGCCGTGCTGGTCTCCGGAACCGCCTGCGCCGCCGAACCGAAGGCCGAGGAGGCTTGGATTCCGCTCTTCAACGGCAAGGACTTCACCGGCTGGAAGATGTTCGATCCGCCCAGCGGCGACTTCAAATCGGTGAAGCCGACGAAGAACGACGACGGCAAGGTCATCGCATTCATCGGAGTGAAGAAGGACGACACGGAAGTGACGCTCTGGCAGATCAAGGATGGGATGATCGTCGGCGGCGGCCCGGCCAGCCACCTCTTCACGGAAGTGGAAGCCGAGGACTTCCAGTACCGCGTCGAGATGAAAATCAACGACAAGGGGAACAGCGGCCAATATTTCCGCACGAAGTTCGGCCCCGGCTTCCCGGCCGGCTACGAAGCCCAGCTCAACGCGACCCACGGCGACGCGATCAAAACCGGGAGCCTCTACCCCGCCGGAAAGCTCGGACAGTACAAGAAGGAAATCACCGTGATGAATACGGCGGCGCACAAGCCGGACGAGTTCTTCACCCAGGAGGTGATCGCCGACGGGGATCGCATCCAAATCCTCGTGAATGGCAAGCAGACCATCGACTTCAAAGATCCGAACAAGACCTACACGAAGGGCCACTTCGCGCTGCAGGGCCACGACCCCGGCTCGATCATGACCTTCAAGAAGGTCGAATACAAGCCGCTCAAGAAGTGAGTTCGCCGTAGGGTGGGTCGAGTCTGCGA
>JAYVTJ010000180.1:0-2739 GCA_043774415.1 Fimbriiglobus sp.
CCGCCGCGATGTTCCTGAAGCTCCGCGGCTGGATCGGCTGCGACCGCACGCACCCATCCAGTCCACAGCGGCCCGACAGCGACCGGGCGATCCTGAAAGACATCCTCGACCGGCTCGAAGCGCTGACGGAGACGCTGCCATGACTCCGATCAAGCGCATCGCCCAGTTGAAAACGCCGCAGGAATTTCAGGACCATCTCGATGCCTGCGGTGCCCGCATCCCCTTCGACGAAGCCCTGGAATCGACCGGCCCGCTCGCGCAACCCTTCACGCTGAACGACGGCCGCACCATCGGCAATCGCTTCTGCATCTTGCCGATGGAGGGTTGGGACGGCACGACCGACGGTTTCCCGACCGACCTCACCGTGCGGCGCTGGGAACGCTTCGGCCGATCCGGAGCGAAGCTGATTTGGGGCGGCGAAGCGGTCGCGGTGCGACCGGACGGCCGGGCGAATCCCAATCAGTTGATGCTGAACCGCGATACGGCCCCGGCCATCGCCGGGCTGCTCGCGACGTTGCGGAAAGCTCACGGCGATACTCGCGGACTCCTCGTCGGCTTGCAGCTCACGCACTCGGGCCGCTTCGCCCGGCCGACCGACAAGGCGAAGCTGGAACCCAAAATCCTCTATCGGCACCCCATCCTCGATGCCAAGTTCGGCCTGCCACCCGCCTATCCGATCCTGAGTGACAGCGACGTGTCCGCCATCGTCGCCGACTTCGTCGCGGCGGGCAGACTCGCGGCCGAGATCGGATTCGATTTCGTCGATCTGAAGCACTGCCACGGCTACTTGGGGCACGAGTTCCTCTCCGCCGTGGATCGTCCCGGTCGCTACGGTGGGAGCTTCGAGAACCGCACGCGGTTCCTGCGGGAGATCGCGGCGGGCCTTCGGACTTCCGCACCGGCGCTCGCCCTCGGCGTCCGGTTCAGCGCCTTCGATTTCGCGCCGTTTCGAGCCGGCGGCGATGGCATCGGCGAAGCCTCGTCCGACGGTGACTATCCCTGCGCGTTCGGCGGCGACGGCACGGGGACCGGCATCGACCTCGCGGAGCCGATCCGATTCGTGGAGCTGCTCGGAAAACTCGGAATTCGGCTCGTCTGCACGACGGCCGGTAGCCCGTACTACACTCCGCACCTCCAGCGGCCCGCGCTGTTCCCGCCCTCGGATGGCTACCTCGCGCCGGAGGAACCGCTGCTCGGCGTCGCGCGTCAAATCGATGTCACCGCGAAGTTGAGAGCCGCGGCGCCGTCGCTTTTCTTCGTCGGTTCGGGGTACACCTATCTCCAAGAATGGCTGCCGCACGTCGGCCAGGCGGCGGTGCGACACGGACTCGCCGATAGCGTCGGATTGGGCCGTATGGTGCTGAGCTACCCGGAGCTTCCCGCCGATGTTTTGGCCGGTCGCGCCGTGCAAATGAAGCGGCTTTGCCGGACGTTCAGCGATTGCACCACGGCCCCGCGGAACGGGCTCGCCTCCGGCTGTTACCCGCTCGATCCGCATTACAAGGGGCTTCCCGAAGCGCGCGAGCTGCTCGCGCTGAAGCGCAGAAAGCGGACTTCCGACTGATTCGATTCGCCGGTGCGACTCGGTCCGGACTACCAATGGGTTAGCCGAGACGCGAACGACGGGCGCACTTTCATGATCGACGAACAAGCTGTGCTCGAATCGTTCGGCGGAACCGCGCCCCTCTTCCCGCTGCCGAACCTCGTGATGTTCCCCGGAGTCGATCAGGGGCTGCACATCTTCGAGCACCGCTACCGCCAGATGACCGCCGACGCCCTCGCGTCGGATCGCCTCATCGCGCTCGTCCTCCTCCGCCCCGATTGGGAAGCGGGCTACGACGGCGAACCGCCGATCGAAACCACGGCTTGCCTCTGCGCCATCACGCATGCCGAGCGCCTCGTCGACGGCCGGTACAACCTGCGCGTCCACGGTGTGGCCCGCTTCGAGATCGACGAGGAGATCCCCGACGACGACAAGCTCTACCGCGCCGCGTCGGGGAGCGTCGTGGCGCCGGTGGCCCCGAACGACCTCGGCCTGCTCGCCGCTCTCCGGCAGTCGCTGCGAGATGTCGTGCTGGCCCGATTCGATTCCGCCGGGGGTGCGTACGAACACCTCTCCGCACTCTTTTCGAGCGATCTCGCTCTCGGGGAACTCTGCGACCGATTGGGCTACATCCTCCCGCTCCCGCCGGCGGTGAAACAGAGTCTGCTGGCCGAAGCGGACGCCGCGATGCGCGTCGAGCTGCTGAAAGCCGCGCTGAAGCCCGACGACGGGGGCGAGCGGGCTTTTCCGCCCCGGTTCAGCGCGAATTGAACCGACCCGCCCGAAGTCCGATTTCGCGCGGCGGTATCCGTCCGCAATCGTTACCCTGTTCAGCATGGGGATCGAAGTCCAACAACTGCTCTCGGAAGCGCGCATGGGGGACGGCGCGGATCTCGGCCGCTTGCTGGAGCAATACCGCAACTACCTCCGCTTGCTGGCCCGGATCGAAATCGGTCGGAAGCTGCAGGGCAAGGTCGATGCCTCCGATCTCGTGCAGGAAGTCTTCCTCGACGCGCACCGCCACTTCCCCAGCTTCCGCGGCACGGCCGAGCCGCAGTTTGCGCACTGGCTCCGCGAGATTCTCGCGGGCACGCTGGCGAACCAGGTGCGGCGCTACTTCGGAACGCAGGCCCGCGATCTGCGATTGGAGCGATCGCTCGCCGCCGACCTCGACCGCTCGTCGGTAGCCCTCGGGG
>JAYVTJ010000181.1:0-6430 GCA_043774415.1 Fimbriiglobus sp.
GTCGCCTTGGGGAAGTGCGTGATGTTCGTCACATTCAGCTTCTTCAGGCAGTCGAAGTAATCGCCGGTCATCTTCTCCGCGAGCGCCGGCACGGTCGTCTTCAGTTCCCCGGCGCGGGCGATCAGCTTGTCGTCGACATCCGTGATGTTGACGACCCAGTTCACCTTGTATCCGAGGTAGGTGAGATACCGCGCCACGGTGTCGAAGATCACCGGTCCGACCATGTGGCCGATGTGCGACGGTTTGTAGACCGTCGGCCCGCAGACGTACATCGTCACCGCCTCCCCCGGCTGTTTGGGGAACGGTTCCTTCTTGCGGCTGAGGGTGGAATAGACTTGGAGCATAGTCGTCCTTGGTTCAGTCTTGGGTTTCGTCCGGACGATTGCCGTACGCGATCCGCATGATCGGACTGCAGTAAATCGCGCGGGGATAGCTGTCGGGCATTTCCGCGAGAATACCCAGTGAAATTAGCTTTTCCACGTCTTTCCTCGCCGTGGCGTAGGCGATGTCGTGCTTTTTGGCGAGCGCCGAAACCGTGGTCACCGGATTCGCGAAGAGATCCTCGATCATCCGGTGCGTCCGCGCGGAAGGATCGACCGCGATCCCGTGGAATTTCGCTTTCAGCGCATGGAACAAATGGCAGCGATGAATCGAATCCCTCGCTTGTTCGATGGTGCCGCGCAAACAAAATTCGACCCAGCGCGACCACGCCCCTTCCGCGCTCACCCGGAATAAGTTATCCATGTACTCGTCTTTGTATTTCTCGAAATACGAACTCAAATAGAGCCACGGATGGGCGTGGCCGTGCCAGTGTTGAATCATCAACGCGAGTAGCGCGCGTCCGACCCGGCCGTTGCCATCCGTGAATGGATGGATGGCTTCGAATTGATAATGGACCAGAAAGCAGCGGACGAGGGGATCCCGACCCGCGTCGTCCCGATTCACATACGCTTCTAGCTCTCGCATCAATCCGTCCACCTCCGCGGGCGGGGCCGGGACGTATCGACCGTTGGAACCGATCTGGACTTGCTGCCGCCGGAATTGGCCCGGGAAGCTAGTCCGTCCGCGCGCGCCTTGCATCAAGACCCGGTGCATCTCCGCGACGACCCGGTTGCAGATCGGCAGTGTCAGCAGCATCTCGCGGCCGGTTTGAAGCGACCGCCCGTAATTGGCGACTTCCAACCAGTCGGATTTGCGATCCCCGGCCGAGGTCGGCTCGGTCGGGTTCAAATCGAACAGCAACAATTGCTCGGGCGTGACGAACGTCCCTTCGATATTCGAAGACGTAATCGCTTCCCGGTTTTGAAGCGGTCGGAGCAAGAGCTGGGGATCCGAAAGAGTCTGGCCGATCCCGTTCAATGTCCCGAGCGCCTCTTTCGCCCGGACCAGTAACGGCCACAAATCCGGGTCGAATGGCCACGTTCCGGGCAAAGCATCGGGAATAAAAGCCGTATCCGACCCGACCGGTGTTCGAATCGGAACGAGCCGCCCCGGAAATGGGTCTAAAAATCTCCTAACATCCATAACAGTAATGCTTTATGTTCAAAATATTTTCGTTCTTCCGTCTCGCTTCAATCTAACGCGACCACTTTGAAGAAACAAGGTCTTAATTTCAAAGTGATACCGAATCATTGAATCGCTCGACCAAGACTACCGCGTGGCAGCCGATCGCCTCGGCGCGGCCGATGTGGCCGACACGCTCCCCCGTCTTGGCCTTCACGCTGATGCAGTCCGCCGGCACTCCGAGCAGCACCGCGAGGTTTTCGCGGATGGCCGCTTTCACCGGCCCGAGCTTCGGTTCTTGGGCGAAAATCGTGACGTCGGCGTTCCCGACCCGCCAGCCCAACGCGTGCAGTTTGGTTACGGTTTCGGTCAGGAACAAGGCCGAGTTCGCCCCCTTCCACCGCGGGTCGGTATCCGGGTAGGCGTCGCCGATGTCGCCGAGGCCGACGGCCCCGAGGAGGGCGTCGGTGAGGGCGTGTAGCACCGCATCGGCGTCGGAATGGCCCGCCAACCCGCGGGGGTATGGGATCGCGATGCCGCCCAGAATCAGCGGGTACCCGATTTCGAGGCGGTGAGTATCGTGGCCGGAACCGACGCGGATCATGGGTGGATCAATCAGCGAAAAAGAGATGGACGGGAACGGAGAAACCCGGCAGCAAATTGGACGTCAACGGCTCGCCCGACACGCATGTCCGGATGCTGCCGGCGGTGTGCTGAGCGATGGATTGATCCTCGGGATCGAGTACCCAGACTTCGACGACCCCCGCCGCGAGATACTCGGCGACTTTGGATTCGATCTCGGGCAGCGTGTCGTTCTTGCTGCGGATTTCCACCACCAACTTGGGGATGGTTTCGAGATATCCTTCGCGAGTGTAGCGCACCGGGAGCTGGTCGGTCGTGAGGAATGCGGCGTCCGCGCCCGGAACTCGATCCGGCCCCCGGCGGAGGACGATGCCGACTTCGCCGTAGGCTCGCCCCAACCCTTTCAATTCCGCTTCACGGTCGAGGATACGACCGACGACGTGCTGCTTGCGACCGTGGTCGCCGCCGGGAGGTGCCATGGCGACCAAAACTCCATCATCGAGTTCGTAACGGACATCGCTTTCGGGCAACTTCGCCAAGTCGGCCGCTGTGAGAAGGCGGGATCGAGTCGCGGCGGTGGGCAGTCGGAGTGTGGTCGTCATAGTTGTATTCTACCAGACCGATTTGCGGGAAACGAGTCATCTTCCGCGCATAGGTGCGCCAACGGATTCTGGCAGATTTGATTGGCGTCCCGCCGATTTCTGGGTAGGGCCGGCGTCCCGCCGGTTCCCCCGTACCAATAGCTCCAACGAAAATCCTCCTGGCTCTCCTGCGGAGCCCGAACCGGCGAGACGCCGGCCCTACCCAGAAATCGGCGGGACGCCGATCGAAACAACAGCCGACGTGCCAGAAACAATTGGCGCACCCAAAGGCGTTGCCGAACGAAAAAACCCACCCGGTCGTCCGGGTGGGTCGCTCATGAAGTTGCGATCGCTCTCAATCGGCGGCTTTGGCCCCCAACGGCTTCAAGATGTCGTCGACCGACTCGTTCGAGCCTTGGGTCGGCTGGCCAACCGGGTCGAGCTTGATCCGTTCCTTCTTCACTTCCAGATCCTTGCGCATCTTCTCGATGCTCTGCTTGATGTTGCTCAGGCGGCTGTCGTCCTTCTGATACCGGTTCTCCATCTGCTGGAGCTTGATGTTCTGGTACTCGACTTCGATGGCGTCGATTTCGTTCTTGAGCGACAGCTTTTGGCTCGTCAGTTCGGCGAGTTGCTTGTCGAGGATGTCCTTCGATCGCTCGCGGTGCGTCAGGGTCTTCTCCATGGTGCCGAGGGTGGCCTTCTTGCGGACGAGCAAGCTCACGTCCGACTTCAGGCGATCCTTGGCGTCCGGGACGCTGAGCATCTCGCGGCCGTAGGCGATTTGGCCTTCGGTGGTTTCGAGGTCTTTGCCGAAGGCGAGGACGCGCTTCTCCTCGCCGGTCACTTCGGCGCGGAGCTTGGCGCTCTTCTTCTGGAGATCGCGGACTTCGACGATCTCATTGGAGAGGTTGTCCTTGGCCCGGTCGATGTCCTTGTCGAGCTTGTCGACTTCCTTGCGCAGTTCCTTGATCTGCTCCTCTTCGGTGCGGTCGCCCTTCATCGCGGCCTTGGCACTTTCGTATTCGCGCTTCAGCGTGGTGATGACGCCGGCGCCCTTGACGGCGAACACGACTCCGGCGACGACCAACACGGCGAGCAGGATCTTCTTATTCATGATCGGGGTACCTCGTGGCTGCTGACCCCGGAGACAGTTCCGTGGAGTCTGAGAGTTATTCGCAGCGGAGGCGACGGGATTTTTGAGATTGCGGCGACGACGGGAGAATTTTGGGGAATTCTTCGATTCCGATTCCTACGAATCGTCACCCCCCTCCATCGGAATTATCCGCGGAGCGTCGGAATCACGGTACTTGCTAGCGCCGTAAGGACTTGGGGATCGGGATTCGGCACGATTTCTATTTGGCAAACAGCTTCGGAAGCTCCTTCACGACTTGGCCGATGGCCTCATCCGTCAACTCGGCGGTGCGGAAGGCGAAGTTCGCGACCACCTTTTTCTTCACGAAGAGTAGCACGGTCACATCGGCGGATTTGTCGAGCTTGTACGCCGGAGGTCCGTCCAAATCTTCGAAAGCTCCGACCGGGGCGTTCTTGATCGCCGAAGACTTCGCCCACTTGGCGAGAGCGTCGAGATCGGCCTTCGCCGCGAGTTGAGTGACCCAGACTTTGAATCCGGCGTCCTTCTGCTTCGGCACTTCGGCGTCGAGCTTGACCACGAGTTTGCCGAGCGGCTCCGAAAGCGTCCGCGCGAAGATCACGGCCGTGGGTTTGTCGTCCTGTTCGCAGATGAAGCAGGTCTGCTGCCCGCGCTGCGGCCCGGTGGCCACGAGAAAGCTGTACGGCCCCGGCCGCTGGCCGACGGGCACCCCGGAGACGCAGGGTTCCACAGCGCCGGCGAATGCGGGGAGCAGGAGGAAGGCGAATGCGGTGCGGAGCATGGGGTGAAGCTCGAAAGGATAAAATCGAACCGAACGGATCATGCCAAGCGCCGGTGGAGTTCGGCATTCTTTTTCAGCACGTACGCGGCGGCGAATCGGAAGGCTTCGTCCCGATCAAGGAGTTCGTCCACATGCTTCTGCAGACGGAGCTGTTCCAGTCGCTCATCGGCCAACGATATCGTAATTGTCGACATTGTTTCTCCTTCAATTCGGTTTGCTCGCGGATGCGGCTGCGGCGACACTCGGCACCTTGGTCGCGCGCTTCGCCATATCGGACTTCAGCGCGTCGAAGTCCTTCGGGTCGGCCTTCGCCCAGCTCTTCTGCGCCACTTTGAAGTAGCGCGCCGCTTCCTCGGTGCGACCCAGCCGTTCGCAGAGCGCCCACAAGCCGAGCGATCCCTTCGCACTGCCCGCATCGTGGGCCAGCGCTTCTTGGAAGGCCTCCTCCGCTTCGGTCGCCGCGCCGCCTTCGAGTGCCGCGATTCCCCACGACTCCATCGGATAAGCGCCGCCGCCCCACGCGTGGTGGTTGAAGTCGTTCTTCGTCTTTTCCACGATGCGCTTCATCAGCTTGCAGCCCTCCTCCGCTTGGCCCGTCTGGCAGAGCAGCCGGCCCTGCACTTCCCACTGGCGCACCTCGTTGCGATTACCGCCGCCGGGGCGCTTTGTGCCCGCATCGCGGAGGATGTCCACCTCGGCTTGGGCCTTCTTCACATCGCCCTGTTCCAGCGCGACCAGCGCCGCGTGGTAGGCCGCACCGGGCTTGTCCGTCTTGCGCAGCGCGTCGATCATCTTCGTCGTCTCGGCCCAATCCTTCTGCGCGAGCGCCATCCGGAACCACTCGGGTTTGAAGCTGTAGCCGTAGCCGAGGGCGTCCTTCTTGATCTTCGCGGCCTCGGCGAAGCGGCCGTCGTGGACGAGGCTCTTCGTCAGGATTTCCATGTGGTGGTTGAACTGGTGATCCTCGCCGATCTTCACGCCCTGGAATGCGTGGTAGGCCATCTGCAGTTCGACGGCCTTCCAGCTCCAGTCGGAAGTCTGCCCCCACTTTCCGATGCGGGTGCCGAGGTGCGCCTGCATGTGGTAGGCGTGCGGGATGCCGGGCGACGATTCGATGTACTTCTCGGCGTGCGGCCAGCCGAGCGCGGGCCGCTTGATGTTCTCGTAGAAGTGGACGAACTCGTGGTTCGCGCCGGGATGCAGCGGGTTGAGTTTCAGCAGACCCTTGTAGAACGCGGCGGGTCCGTACGTGCCCTCGGCGAGTTGGGCGCGGGCGAACCAGCCCTCCTCGTCGTCCTCGTAAAGGGCCAGCAGTTCGTCGAGAGTGGCGGTCGCCTTCTTCTTGCGCTCTTCGGGCCCGACGCCCGGCAGCATCCCCTTTTCTTGGAGCTTCGCCGTGATGAGCAGTTGCTCGCGGTGGCTCGCCTTCGGCATCAGCGCCTTCGCCTGCTCGATGCTGAAGTCGCGCGGCGACTTCGCGAAGCGATCCGGAGTTTTGGTTTGCAAAGCGCCACCGCCGAGCGCCAGGAACGCCGCCGGGGATGGCACCTTGCCGCCGCCGCCCCACTTTTCGAGGGCCCGATGCAGGCCGAGCCATGCCATCGCGCACTCGGGGTCGTGCTTGAGTGCGGTCTCGAAGGAGCGGGCCGCTTCGATCCAGACGTACGAGTAGTAGAAGCCGAGGGCCTGATCGCAGAGCTTCTGGCACTCGGCCGAACTCGAACTGATCGGATACTTCAATAGGCAGAGGTTCGGGAAAAGCTTGCTCGGCGCGAGGCCGGTCATCGGCATGAGGTCGGTGCGCTCGGCCTTCGGCGTTTCGACGACGCGCGGCGCGGGAGCGACTTCGCCGGCGGCGGCCAATCCGGA
>JAYVTJ010000182.1:0-3350 GCA_043774415.1 Fimbriiglobus sp.
CCGGCGTCGAGAATCAGACTTGCGGGCTGGTCGAGAAGCCGGCGCTGTTGCCCGCCATGCGGGGCTGGGCGAGCGCGAGGGCGCAGATCGGGATGTTGCCGGCCCCCGTCTGAGTCGCGACGAGCCGCTGGTACTGCTTGGTGCCGCCGAGGACGCAGAGGATCGTCAGACCCGCCGCCGTGAGCGAGGGCGATGTCGCCGTCGCACCCGGAATGTTGGCGTAGGTGATGTTGTCCGCGGACTCCTGCGCCTGGACGACGAGGGTCGGAGCCCCGCCCGTGATCGCGCCCAGGTCGACGAGGTAGCTCATCGGCAGGCTGGTGTTGCTGCAGTCGAGGCCGAGACCCGTCAGCGTCGCCGTCATGATCTGCGCCGGGATGGGCACCGCCGTGAAAGCTTGCCGGACATCCACGATGTGATTGCTCACGAAAAAACCCCCGTTGAAAGCGTTTGGAAAGCGGGTGAATCGAAAGGGGCCGGGCGAACCCGGCCCGGCGGAATTACGCGGTGTAGATGAGGTTGTCGCAGAGCACGAAGCTGGCCTCGTGGCGCGGGGCGCCGTCGGCGTAGCTGATCGCCCGCACTTCCTGCTGGTTGTTCTTCCAGGCGGTGTCGCCGTAGGGGTTGGTCGTGAGCTCCATCGCCCCGTGCATCCCGAACAGGTAGTCCGAGAAGTCGCCGCCGAGGATGTAGGTCAGGTTGGTGCCCGTGCCCTTGACGCGGCTCTTGCTCACCTGGTTGCTCGGGACGACCCCGAACTTCAGCCAGTTGAAGTTGAGCGCGTCGTTATCCCCGATCGACCGCATGAGGTTGTAGAGGTAGTTCCCGGCCTTGTCGCCCGTGGTCGCCGCGTCGGCCGAGAGTTCCGAGATGTCGTTGAGGAACAGCTCGTACCGCATGATCCACTTCTTGAACTTCGCGTTGCTGGCGAAGACTTTGCTGAGCATCCGCTTGCCGTCCTTGCGGCCGATGGTGTCCCCGTTGGCGTTCGTCGTGGTCGCCGAAACTTTGCCGATGTTGGCGTAGTTCACGATGCCCTTGATCGTGTTCTGCCCGCCGGCCGGACCTTCGAGGGCGTCGAGATCGATCTTGAGCGCCAGACTCTTGGCCATGTCGCTTTGCACCATCGCGTTCGCCAGCGCCGGGGCGAACTTCAAGAGCTGGTTGCTCATGCGGACGTAGACGCTGTAGGCGTGCGCGTTGAGCGTCACGTCGGCGGTGCCGACGTCGCTGTAGGTGCCCGTCGTGGCCTCCGGCTGCGCGTTGGCGACCGTCGGCGAGGTGAGGCGGGGGAACTTCATCTGGCCCTGCGGCGGCAGCGCGACCTGCTGCGCGCCCGCCTGGAGGAACACCTCCTCGTTGCGGAGGAGTTCGATGGGTTCGCCGAACGCGGGCGGGGCCACGAACGAGCCGCCCATGCTGTCCTGGAAGGCGCTGAGGTCGTTCGCCTTGCGGAAGTAGTACGCGGCTTCGGCCGGGTCGTACCCGGCGTTGCCGCCCGTGGTCATCGACTTGAAGACGCGGCCCTCGGCGCAGTCCGTGACCTGGGCCGGAAGCGCCTTCCACGACATCGGCACGAGGACCGAACTTTCGTTTTCGTAGCCGGTGTTCACCTGCCGCATGGCTTTGGTGAACCAGTCGGTCTGCTCGCGCTCGACCTTGCAGTAGTCGGGGCCGAGCTGGCCCGACATGAAGCCCACGAGGTTGCTCATGTAGAACGGCCGCGAGGTGAGCGCCGATTCGCCCTTGCGGATCATCGGTGCGCCCTGCGCCGGCCGCACGGCCTGACTGCCCACGAGGTCGAGGATCTTGTCCATCTTTTGATCTGCGGTCAACGTCGCCATATCCGGCCTCCAGAGTGTTCCGGTCATCCCGGATAGGTGGTTCGATCAGTTCCGACGGCTGAGCAATTCGATCAGCCGGTCGAGTTTGGAATCGTCGAGGGGCTTTTCCACGGGCGGTCCGACATCGGACTTGCGGACGTACCGGCGCTTGTATTCGAGCCGCGGCGGGAGGAAGTCGTAGCTCTTGCTCTTGACGGCCCCGTCTTCGTCAGTGTCGGGCTTGTCGGGGAACTTGCCCTTCTTGGGCTTGTCGCCGTCGCCCTTCGGCTTGGCGGACTCGCCTTCTTTGGGCTCGGCGTCGCCGTCCGGCTCGTCCCCGTCGGCTTCGTCTTCCAGACCCTTTTCGATGGGATCGTCCGCGTCGCCTTCCGCGTCGTCGTCGTCATCCGGTTCCGGCGGTTCGGCCCCGCCGCCCTTGAGCGATTCCCCGAGGGCGTCGGCATAGGCTTGGAGCTTGGCGCACTTCTTCTGGAACCACGCCATTTCCCGCTGCACGAACGATTTCGCCGTGGGGGAGTCGGACATCGCCATCTGGTCATCGCCGGCTTGGCAGGCGTCCATGACGGCCTGCGCCAGCGTCAGCAGTGCCTTGACGGCCACCGGCACGGGTTCGGCCCCGTCGGCCACATCGGGCTGGGCGTTGGGATCGCCGGGCTGGGCGCCCTGAGCGGCGGGAAACGGATAGTCGTCGTCGGCCGGGGGCTGCTGCGCGGGCTGCTGGCCTTGGGCGGGCGGAAGGGCTTTCCGGCGGATGCGGGGATCAGTCACGGAGATCGTCCTTTTCGTCGGAGTCGGAAACGACTTCACGAACACCTTCAGGCTGTCGCGGACGAACGGCATGAGGTTGGGTTTTTCGAGCCAGCGGATCGCTTTCGTCAGCCGGACGTCGTTGTCGTCGAGCAGGAGACTGCTGCCGGGGTTCATCGGTGTGTGGCAGTGCGCCCAAGTGAAGCCGTCGTAGGTTTCGACGTCGAGCGCGGGCCGGTTCGCGAGCGGAGAGCGGCCCAGTGCCTTGAACCGCGTCGGCACGAATTCGATGCTCAATCCGTCCGTCTCGCCGGCGAAGATCGACGGGGCGACCTCATCGGCGCACCGGAGGCATTCGTCGATCGTGTACGTCCCGATGACATTCCCCGTCCGACGGTCGATTCGCGGGCGCTTGAGGCCGTTGAGGTCGGCGGCCTTGGCGAAGAACTTGATCGTGCGACCGACCGGAACATTCACCCGTTCGCCGGGGTTGTCCGGATCGGGGATCGACTTCATCACCAGTTCGCCGATGCCGACCTGGGGGCCGTGGTTGTAGTTGACGGACGGACTCGCATAGAACCGCTCCCAATTGCCCCCCTCCGGGTTGAGACGGTCACCCTCGACGTCGAACCCCGGATAAACGAGGATCGCATCGGGAGACGCACCGGCGATCGGCGCGGCGCCGACAGATTTCAGGAAGCGGCGGTCGGGCGCATAGCTCTTGCTGAGCCGGCGGGTGCCGAACGTGCGGAGGAGGTC
>JAYVTJ010000183.1:0-1838 GCA_043774415.1 Fimbriiglobus sp.
GCTTTTGGAATGTCCCGAACGCACCGGTACGATCTACTTCGAAAGCCGAAGAGCGAATCGTACACGCGGAGTTCTTGGAGGAACAAGTCTACCCTCACAACTGGCCCGAAGCACTGCCCGACGAATTTCCGGACATTTGAACGAGGCGCCTGGCGCTGGCGTCCGTATCCGTTTCGATGATATTGTCTTCCTATTCAGTCCCTTCCGCCGAGCAACCGATGCCGTGAAACGAACTCGTTTGCGATGACAGAATTCCGGGATGGCCCAATCCCGGCGGAAACTAAAATGGGCGAAAGCTCGAGACGACCGCCCAGAACCCCTTGTCGCCTACAGGGGCTAGATGCAAGGATCAGTAATCCTTGAAGGCCTGCCCCCGGCGCAAGTTCGCCAAGGTGCTACCCGAGGCCTTGCTGCGAACGCAGCCGGACTCCGGAACTGCACACTCATGCGGTGGATGGAACGCCGAGGGCGGCGCGCCGCTCTGAGCCGCAGGGCCCAAGCCCCCGGCAGCATCCCGCCCGGAGGATGAAGAGTGACCGGCCCCGCAGGTTCCCCCCGCCGCGGCACAATGACGGCATGCTGATCCGCGACCGAATCCGTGAGCTTCGCCGCGTCCCCGCGTCCGAACTCGCGCCGAACCCGAAGAACTGGCGGACGCATCCCATCGAGCAGCGGGACGCCCTCAGGGGTATCCTCGCCGAGATCGGCTACGCCGGTGCCAACCTCGCCCGCGAACTGCCCGACGGCACGCTCATGCTCATCGACGGGCACCTCCGCACCGAGGAGAGTGGCGACAACCCGATCCCCGTGCTGATCCTCGATGTGACCGAGGAGGAAGCCGACAAGATCCTCGCCACGTTCGACCCGTTGGGAGCGATGGCCGGGGCCGACGCGGGCAAGCTCGACGCGCTGCTGAAGGAAGTGCAGACCGACAGCGCCGCCGTGGAAGCCATGATCGCCTCCCTCGCCCAGCAGTACGACCTCGCTGAGGCCGTTCCCGAACCCGGACAGGGGGGCGACGAGTTCGACGCGGCACCCGCAGACGGCCCCACGCGGGCGCAGTTGGGCGATGTTTGGATCATCGGCGGGAAACACCGGCTCATGGTGGGGGATTGCACGCGGGAGGATGTGGTCGAGAAGTTGATGGGCGATGACCTCGCCGAGATGGTGTGGACCGATCCGCCCTACGGCGTCTCCATCGGTGACAAGAACGCCTTGCTGAACGAACTCGGCGGGAAGGGCAGTTCCCGCCGAGTTACCTCGAACCTGCAGAACGATTCCCTCGACGAGCCCGAGTTGTCGGCGATGCTCGCTGCATCGTTCGGCATCGCCGCCGAGCACTGCGAACCGGGGGCAGCATGGTATGTAGCGGCCCCGGCGGGGCCGCTACATCTGCTCTTCGCCGGCGCCATGAAACACCTCGGTATCCTCCGGCAAATGCTCATTTGGGTGAAGAACAACTCGACCTTCTCGCCCCTCGGCGTTTCGTACCACTGGCGACACGAACCGATCTTCTACGGCTGGCTCCCGAACGGCGGGCACCGCTACCACGGCGACCGGAAGCAGGACACAATCTGGGAGGTTGACAGGCCGCAAGCCTCACCCGAACACCCGACGATGAAGCCCGTGGCCCTCGTCGAGCGGGCCATCGGGCACAGTTCGCTTGCTGGCCAGTTGATCTGCGACCCCTTCCTCGGCTCCGGCACGACCCTCATCGCCGCGCACCGGCTCAACCGCATCTGCTACGGCTGCGAGATCGAGCCGAAGTACGCCGACGTGATCCTGAAGCGGGCCGAGGCCGAGGGCCTGACCTGCGAGCGGGAGGACTGACCCGTGCC
>JAYVTJ010000184.1:0-4306 GCA_043774415.1 Fimbriiglobus sp.
CGTCAGCAGTATGCAGCTCGCCTTCGCCCGCCTCAAAGAAACGTGGGAAGAAGCCTACCTCACCGACCTGTCGGCGAAGGCGCTCGACGACGTGCTCGACAAGATCCGCGTCGCGGAAACCGTCGGGCTGTTCACCTCCGAGAAGTACCCGCCGAACCGGATCGCCCGCGAACTGCTCGCCCGCGGGATCGACTACTTTCGCGGCTCGGTGTGCGAGAACCTCGGCGGCCGCGACGAGCGCATCACGCAGGCCGAGCTTTCGGAGATCCAGGATCTGCGCTTCGACCCGCTCAACGTCTTCATCCTGAAGCGCAAGCCGAACATGCCCGATCGCCCGCGCACCGGCGCGCAACTCGGGCGCTTCGGCAATCCAGACGATTTGTTCGCGCAGTCGCGCCCGAAGACGGGCCTCATCACGCAGGCCGAAGTGCGGGCCGTGGCGCTGGCGCAGCTCGACCTCCGTTCCGGCGACGTGGCGTGGGATGTCGGCGCCGGTTCGGGGAGTGTCGCCATCGAAATGGCGCAGCTCGTCGCCCCCGGCACCGTCTTCGCCATCGAGCAGGACAGCGCCGACTACCACCTGATCCAGGCGAACTTGGACACCTTCGGCATCGCCAACGTGAAGCCGATCTTCGGCACGGCTCCCGGCGTTTTCGAGAGTCTGCCCGCCCCGGATGCGATCTTCGTCGGCGGCAACGGCGGCGAAGTGGCGCGACTCCTAGAGGCGAGCTACGCCGCGCTGCGGCCCGGCGGTCGGCTGGTGTCGAACGTCGGCACGCTGAGATGATCTCGGCGACCTATGCGATCCTCAAGCGTCTGGCGACGACGGTGGACGTGCTGCTGATGAACCTCTCGCGCGGCGTCGAGCAACTGGAGAGTCTGAGGTTCGAAGCGGTGAACCCGACGGTGCTGCTGCGGGTGCGGAAGCCTGCGGGGTGAGGCCTCGCTTTTCGCCCCGAAGGGGCCGACGTCCATAGCCCAGGGCGGAAGCCCTGGGACAGGATCAAGCAGGAACACCGCCCCGAAGGGGCCGGCGTTTCCCGTTTCGCACGCCGGCCCCTTCGGGGCGGAAGAAGGGGATCGGCATTCCCAGGGCTTCCGCCCTGGGCTATGGACGTCGGCCCCTTCGGGGCGAAGACGGGAGTCCGGTAAATCGTCGGGCCTCGCAGACTCGTCCAGACCTACCAACCCACTCCCTCACTCTGCGCACTCTGGCGAACCCTTTCCTTCCTTTCCGGTTCCGCAGCTTCACCACACTGCGCACTTTGAACCCGATGCGCCTGCGATTCGCCCTCCCCATACTTCCAAAGACCGAAATCCATCTTGATTCATTCAAGCTCTGTGGGAATGCTTCCCCAACAGGATCGGGGGATTCCATGCGACGATGGGGGCGACTGCTGCCGATAGCGGTGCTTCTGCTCGCGGGCTGCAAGCTCTTCGAGAAGAAGCCGAGCGACGACGGCGGCTCCGGCCTGCTGCCGAAGGGCGAAACCGCGTCCAAGCCCAAAGACCCCGTCGGCCCGCACTGGCTCGAACAGCCCTCCGCGGCGTGGGATAAAGACAAAACGCCCGACTCCAAAACGTGGCTGCACCCCAACGACCCCGGCTTCGACCTCAAAGCCGAATCGCGCGGCCTGCTCGCCGGGTTCGTCGAAGACCCGGACGGCCGCAAAGCCGGGAAGGTCTATGTCCAAGTCCAACCGACCGACGGAAGTAGCGGCGATCCCGTCGGCGTGCTCACCCTTACCGACGGCTCGTTCCTGCTGACGAATCTGAAACCCGGATCGTCGTACACGCTGACGGCGCGGGCCAAAGACGGCGACCGCAATCTCGTCGGCCGGGTCATCACGAAGGCGCCGAACGCCCGCATCCGCATCCCGCTCATCGAGGGGGAAGTAACCGAACCGGCGAAGCCGGCGACTGCACCCGCGAAGCCCAAACCGGAGGCCGGCCCCCCCGCGGTGATCCCGCCGGAACTCGGGCCGCTGCCCGCGCCGAACCTGCAATCGAATCGCGGCGACCTGCCGTCGCCCGTGCCGCTCGGCTCCGATGCCCGCGTGTTTCCGGCCACGGCCGACGACCTGCCACGCGGTGGCTACGCCCCGGTCGATTCTCCCTCCGGGTTGGTACCGCTCGACAATCCCGTGCGGCCGATCCGCCCGGAACTCACGACGACCGGCCCCGACTGGCGCGCCCCCTCGGCTTCGATCCCGCGCACGGGCAGCACGATGCCGCTGCCGCGCAACGAAACGAAGCGCAGCGAGACGGTCGACTCCTTCCAGGCGGTCGATTCGCAGGGGCGCACGCGGACTTTCCCGAACGGGCAACCCGGCGGGTTGCTGCTCGTCGATTTCATGACGACCACCTGCGTGCCGTGTCAGAAGGTGGTGCCCGTGCTGAAGAGCATTCAGGAGAAGTACGCGGCTCGGGGGCTGGATGTGATCGGCATCACCTGCGACGACGAATCGCAGAAGTCGCGCCAAGTGTTCGCGGAGAAGTACCGCTCGAAGTACGACCTCAACTACTCGATCTACGCCGAGCCGGGCCAGCGTCCCGGCGCCCTGATGAAGCGCTTCGGCATCGACCGCTTCCCCACGGCCGTGCTGATCGATTCGCGCGGAGCGGTCGTCTGGCAGGGGAATCCGAGCAAGGTGACGGAACTGCTGACGGCCATCGAAGACAATTTGCGCGGCAACGGCAAGTAGCTGGCGGCGGCCCGGTCCCGTGCGATTGGCGCTGGATTCCAGGCGGCCGTCGGGGTATCCTCTCTCCATCGCTTCCATTTCATCCGCTCGTGCCACCCCGCGAGGATTTCGCCATGAAGCCGGTGCGCTCCTCCTTCACCCTCATTTAGTCTCGTTTCGACTTCCTCGTATCGCCTTTTGTTAGTCCTACGCGCCCGCGAGGAAGTGCCGCTACTTCGCGGGCGCGTCGGACTGACAGATCGCCGCAATGAATTTGCAACCGCTCCACCGTGACTCGCATTGGGTTCGAAATCAATTCCCGCCGCCGGCCCCCGCTCGACTTCCTCCACAACTCCCGACCGAACCGCCGCCAACGCGACGACCCCGCAAATGAGTTCGATGAGTTCGGACGAACCGGATGCGTTTTCGAGGGGGTGGGGGTATTCTGTCCGAACTCATTTTGGACGCTCGCCGCGATCCCGTAAACTGGCTCGGTCCCTTCACCCCGAGATTCCGCATGACGCCCTTCGCACTCGCGGCCGCGCTGCTGGCGCTCCACGCCGCCCCCAACCCCGGTCCGGGCAAAACCGAGACCGCCGACTGGCTCGAATTCCGCGGGCCGGACGGCACCGGCCACTACAAGGGCGCCCCGCTGCCCACCGCGTGGGGGCCGGATAAAAATGTCGCGTGGAAGACGCCGATCCCCGGTGCGGGCTGGTCGTCGCCGATCATCCTGCGCGGCAAGCTGATCCTCACCACGGCCGTGGCGGTCGGGAACACCGAGAAGCCCGATTACGAACTGCGCGCCCTCTGCATCGACGCCGCGACCGGCAAGATCGACTGGAACGAGTTGGTCTTCGTCGAAAAGGCCGCGGCCCCGCGGCCCCACAAGAAGAACAGCCACGCCAGCCCCACGGCCGTCAGCGACGGCGAGCGGATCTTCGTGCACTTCGGCCACATGGGCACCGCCGCACTCGACCTCACCGGCAAGGTGCTCTGGAAGAACGACAAGCACCCCTACTCCCCCGTCCACGGCAACGGCGGCTCGCCGATCCTCGCCGAGGGGAACGTCGTCACCGCCTGCGACGGCGCGGACAAGCCCTTCGTGCTGGCCCTCGACGCCAAGTCCGGCGAGCAGGCGTGGAAGACCGAGCGGAACTCGACGGCGGGCAAGAAGTTCGCCTTCACCACCGCGCAGCTGATCGAGCACGACGGCAAGAAGGTGATCGTCTCCGTGGCGAGCGATTTCGTGGCCGGCTACGACCCGAAGACGGGCAAAGAGGTCTGGCGCGCCAAGTACCCCGGCCCCGGCTACTCCGTCATCGGCCGGCCGGTCTACTCGCACGGCCTCGTGATCTTCACGACCGGCTACGACAGCCCCCGCATGCTGGCGGTGAAGCCTTCGGGCACCGGCGACATCACCGAAAACATCGCCTGGCAGACGGCCAAGGGTGCCCCCAATACACCGACGCCGATCGTGGTCGGCGACGAACTCTACCTGCTCTCCGACCAGGGGGCGCTGAGCTGCCTCGACGCGAAAACGGGCACCGTCCACTGGAGCGAGCGCATCAAGGGCGGATCCTTCTCGTCGTCGCCGATCTCCGCGGACGGGCTGATCTACA
>JAYVTJ010000185.1:0-2104 GCA_043774415.1 Fimbriiglobus sp.
GAAAATCGGGGCGTGATTCCGATCGGGGGTGGTGCAGCGGCGTCGAAATCATTCTCAGTGGGGATCGCTCGCCCGTGCCAGAATCCGTTGGCGCACCCGAACCGCAGTGCGGGGCGAACGCACGGAATTTCCGACACGGCACGGAAACTGCATAGTCGTTAAATTAGGAAGATTGGTCAACCTTCACGGATGAACTACCATGCTCGTTCTCACCCGCAAAACCGGCGAAGAAATCATCATCGATGGCAATATCCGCCTGACCTTCACAGTCAAGGGCGACAAGGTCAAGGTCGGGATCGATGCACCGGCCCACATCCGCATCGACCGCCAAGAGATCGCCGACCGCATGTTTTCGCTCGCAGGCGACGAATGCGAAGCGGCCTGACCGCGGCCAAGAACTCCACTTCGCATTTTCCCGCCTCCCATCGCGCCGGGATCGGAATCGCCGATCCCGCGCCCGTCGCGTCCACTCGACGTGGCATCACCTTTGCACTTGAAGCCGGCGATCGGATACGATCCTATCCGCCCATCTTTCTCCGAGGCTCCGCGATGTTCCTGACGCTCTCCCTGCTCGCACTCGGTGCGCCGGTCGATCCGCCCAAGCTCCCGGAGCCGAACGCGACTCCGTCGGTCACGAAGCATGCGAAAGTCATCGGCTGGCCGAAAGGGAAGATGCCGACGGCCCCCGAGGGCTTCGAGGTGAGTCTGTTCGCCGAGGGACTCGACAATCCGCGCTGGCTCCACGTGCTGCCCAACGGCGATGTGCTGGTCGTCGAATCGCGCGGGCCGGCGAAGGATACCAAAGTCACCGCGGGGCGGATCACGCTGCTCCGCGATGCCGACGGCGATGGAAAACCCGAACTGAAAGAGAGCTTCTCGAAGGAGTTGAACTCCCCCATCGGAGTCGCGCTCATCGGCGACACGCTCTTCGTCGGCAACACCGATTCCGTCGTGACCTTCCCGTACAAGGAGGGGCAGACGACGGTCGAGGGCAAGGGCCGCAAGATCATGGATCTGCCGCAGGGCGGGTACAACAACCACTGGACGCGCAACCTGCTCGCCTCGAAGGACGGCAAGAAGCTCTACATCTCGGTCGGCTCGGCGAGCAATGCCGGCGAGCACGGCACCGCCATGGACATGCTCCGCGCCAACATCCTGGAAGCGAACACCGATGGCACCGGTCTGCGGATCTTCGCGGCGGGTCTGCGCAATCCCGTGGGTCTGGCGTGGGAACCGAAGAGCGGCGCGATGTGGACGGCCGTGAACGAGCGCGACGAACTCGGAGACGATCTCGTGCCCGATTACATCACGAGCGTGAAGGACGGCGGCTTCTACGGCTGGCCCTACTCCTACTTCGGCAAGAACGAAGATCCGCGTCGCAAGGGGGAGCGGCCCGATCTTATTGCCAAAGCGATCGCGCCCGACCTCGCACTCGGCTCGCACACGGCTTCGCTGGGACTGGCGTTCGCCGCCGGCACGGCCTTCCCCGAGAAATACCGCAGCGGCGCGTTCATCGGCCAGCGCGGCTCCTGGAACCGCTCGAAATTCGCCGGCTACCGCGTCGCGTTCGTCCCCTTCAAAGAGGGAATGCCGAGCGGCCCGACCGAGGATTTCCTCGCGGGGTTCATCGCCAACGACGACGAAGTCTACGGCCGTCCGGTCGGCGTGACCTTCGCGAAGGATGGCGCTTTGCTCGTCGTCGATGAACCGGGCAATCGCATCTGGCGCGTCGCCGCGAAGAAGTGAGTCGGATTGAAGCCCGTAGGGTGGGTCGAGTCTGCGAGCCCCACCGTGCCCTGTTCGGGAAATGGTGGGGCTCGAAGACTCGACCACACCCTACGGGGGTCGAGTCGGACTCATATTGGCAAGCGAATTGCGAACCTTCGGGCCATTCCGACACTCGAAGGATGCATCGCCATGTTCGGCAAAAAGAAAGTCCGCTATGCGGTTGTCGGCGGCGGCTGGTTCGCCCAAGAAGCGGTGCTGCCCGGTTTCGCCGGCGCGGACAACTCCGAACTCGCCGCGATCGTATCGGGCGAGAATCGCGAGCCGGAGCCCGCCGGTGTCGATGGGATCATCGATCTCGCCATCGATGATGGCGAGA
>JAYVTJ010000186.1:0-6148 GCA_043774415.1 Fimbriiglobus sp.
CTCGGCACCGACCTACGAAGAATCATCCGATTCGATCTTCGCGCATCACCGGTTTGGTCGCATCCAAATTGAACGCCGCCAGCGCCGCGACGGCGAAACAGATCGCGCAGCTGACGAACATCCAGTCCCAGCCGAACTCGCGCTGGATCTTCCCGAGGATGATCGGCGAGACGGCCGCGCCGAGGTTGCCGAGCATGTTGCCGAAGCCGATGGTCGCGCCGGTGTACCGCCCGCCGACATCCTGCGCGAACGCCCAGATCGAGGGGATTGCGATGTCGCTGGCGACGGCCATCACCCCGAGCATCAGCGCGATCGACCAGGGATTCTCGAACTGCGTGCAGGCGACATAAGCGCAGCTCGCGATGAGCAGCATCGACCCGATGGGGAGGCGCCGGCCGCGCTTCAGACCGAAGCGCCGGACGCAGGCATCGCCGATGAAGCCGCCCAGGAACATCCCGGCGATGCTGGCCCACGCGGGGATCGCCGAGATGTAGCCGTTGTCGAGATCGTCGGCGTGGAAGCGGTCCTTCAGCACCGTCGGCAGCTTCGTGATGAGGAACGCCCAGCCGATGTTGACGCCGAATTGCGTGAGTCCGAAGAGCCACATATTCCGGCTGGCGATCAGCGCGGGGATCGGCCACTCGGTCGAAGTCGGCGGCGGAGGCGGCGGGCCGGCGTGAGCGCTCTCGGCCGCGTTGCTCCACGGGTGGCGCCGGGCCGAATCCCGCACGACGAGCCAGAAGATCGCGGCCCAGCCGATGCCGACGACCCCGTAGAAGATCAGCACGCCGCGCCAGTCGAAGGTCGAGATCAGGAGCAGCGGCGTGAGGAGGTACGAGACCGCCCAGCCGATGCGGCCGCCGAGCGCGACGAAGCTGCTGGCCCGGGCGCGCTCCGGCAGCGGGAACCACCCCTTCACGAGGGCCGCCGCGGTCGGGTAGGCGCCCGCTTCGGAGATGCCGACGGCGAGCCGCGCCGCGAAGAGGCCGAAGAAGCCGGTGGTCAGTCCGCAGACGGCGGTACAGAGCGACCAGGTGAAGAGGAGGATGGCCAGCGTGCGCCGCAGCCCGAGCGCAGGCCCCAGGAGACCGGCGGGCACCTGCGCCAGCGCGTACGACCAGAAGAAGGCGCTGAAGATCCAGTCCATCTGCCAGTCTTCGAGTTTCAATTCCGTCTGGATGCCGGCCTTGATCGCGACCTGCGAGAGACAGGCCCGATCGACGTACATGAACACGGCCGCGACGGACGTGACCGCCACGATGAGGAACCGCACGCGGGTCGGTCGGTCGGTGTCGGGCATGGGGCCTCGTCGGCGTTTCCGGTTCCCCCTCTCCGCTTCGGAGAGGGGGTTAGGGGGTGAGGTCTGGCGTTGATCCGTGAGCGGCCTTCATCATGGCACGGGCAGACCTCACCCCCCGGCCCCCTCTCCGAAGCGGAGAGGGGGAGCAAGAGAAATCACGCCGGCAAAACTTCCCCGAAGAACCGCAGCCAGTTCCCGTGCAGGATCCCCGCGATGTCGGCGTCGGCGTACTTGCGCCGCGCCAGGATCTCGGGGAGCTTCTGCAAATCGGCGATGGTGTTGAGGTCGGCGGGGCACTGGTCGAAGCCGAAGCCGCCGTCGAGGTCGCTGCCGATGGCGGCGTGCTTCGCATCCCCCGCGAGCTGGCAGATGTGATCGATGTTGTCGGCGGCGCGCTCCAGTGTGACGGTCGCCTTCGTGACGCCGCGCACCCAGCCCGGCTGCATCATGATCGCGTCGAAGGCGACGCCGATGACACCGTCTTTGTCCACGACGTACTTGATCTGCTCGTCGCTGAACTGGCGCTGCCAGTCGCAGAACTTGCGGGCGTTCTGATGGCTCGCGAGCACCCGGCCGCCGAAGAGGTCGCGCACCTGATCGAAGGAGCGATCCGAGAGGTGCGTGGTGTCGAGGGCGATGCCGAGCTTCTCGATGTTCTTCAGCAGCGGCACCGCTTCGAGCGCCAGCCCCGCTTCGCTGCGCGTCCCGCCGCCGTAGCGGTTCGGCCCGTAGTGCGTGATGCCGATGGCCCGCAGCCCCTGGGCGTGCCAGTCGAAGATGTTGTCCGGGTCGAGCACCGGGTCGGCGCACTCCATGCTCAGGATGTACCCGAGCGGCGTCGCCGCGGGATCGGCGCGGTACTGCTTGATGTGGGCGTCGAGATCCGATTTCGTGCGGATCATCCGCATCGCCTTCTCGCGCTCCATCGCCCGGTAGTAGGCGAGGTGCGATTGGGCCACGGCGTAGCAGGCGTGCGGCGTCGTGTAGCCGAAGGAATGGTTGATCGGCTGCTCGATGCGGGCGAGCACCGTGGCGACGCAGATGCCGATCTCGGCCTTGCGCAGCTCGGGCAGGCTGACGGTGCAGGTCTGCCGACCGGGGTCGGTGAGGCCGAAGACAGTTTCCTGCACGCGGATGTCGTGAATGTCCATCCGCAGGTCGCGGTTCCAATCGACCGCGTTGAGGCCGAGGTCGAGGTGCGAATCGAAAAGCAGCATGCGCAAATCCCGAAGCGAGAGCCGGTGGGACTTGGAGCTTACCGCGACGCGGAGCGCTCGCCAACTGAAATCCGAGGCGGTAAGCTGCCACCATGGCCGCACCGCTCTTTTCGCACACCTTCCGTCCGGCGGTGCTGCCGATCTACTTGATGCTCGGCGCGCCGACGCAGCTCGTGCTCGCGGCGCTGCTGGGCGGAAGCGCCGCCTATTCGTACGCCACGACGGGCCAAGTGCCGACGGAGGGGGAACTCCTCGGTGGCGGAATCGCGTGCCTCGTCTGCGGACTCTGCCTGATCCCGGCGGCACTCGAGTTGGCGCACCGGCATCGCGTAAAGGTCGGCCGCTACGGCGTCGAAACGCGCCATGGCGACGGGCGCGGCTTCCGGTACATCCTCGGCTGGAACGCGATCGAATCGGCCGAGGTCGTGCAGTTCTGGGGCTGGCGGACGCTGCGCATCCGGACGATCGCCGACCGCGTGGCCTGGCTCCCCGTGCACGTGGCCCACGCCGAAGCCTACCGAGAAACCGTCGCCCACTTCGCCGGGGAGGATCATCCTGTCAGCCGGGCACTCGCGGCAGCGACTCCAGCGTGAGTTCGGCGCGGGGGGTTGCTTCCGCACCCCGCGCGCAGGATCATACCTCCTGCAGTCCTTCCCCGCCAAGGCTCCTCCCCATGCGCTTCCGACTCCTCTTGCTCCTGCTGCCCTGCCTCGCCGTCGGTCTGCTCGCCGCCGATCCGGTGCCCGACCCCGCGCAGAAATTGCCCGACGGCACCGACGCCGCGACGAAGCAGATGGCCCAGTTCCGCATGCCGAAGGGGATGACGGCCGAACTGTGGGCCGCCGAGCCGAAGCTCGGCAGCCCCGTGGCCATCAGCGTCGATGAAAAGGGGCGCGTCTTCGTCGCGGAGGAGTACCGCCTCGGGAAAGGCGCCGCCGAGAACCGCGGCAACCCGGCGTTCAACTTCAGCTTCTTCCTCGAAGACGACCTCCAGATCCGCACCCTCGAGGACCGCCTGAAGGTCTATCGCAAGTGGCAGGACAAAGTCCCCGGCGGCTACGCCTACTTCAGCGCGAACCCGGATCAGGTGCGCCGGCTCGAAGATTCCACCGGCAGCGGCCGGGCCGATAAGAGCACCGTCTTCTCCGGCGGCTTCAGCAACCCCCTCGACGGCCTCTGCGCCGGCGTGCTGGCCCGCGACGGCGAAGTCTTCGTCACGAACATCCCGAGCCTGTACAAGCTGAAGGACACCAAGAGCACCGGCATCGCCGACGTGAAGGAAGTCCTCCTCACCGGCTTCGGCGTGAACATCGCCTTCTACGGCCACGACCTCCACGGGCTGATCTTCGGCCCCGACGGCAAGCTCTACTTCAGCGTCGGCGACCGCGGTTTCAACGTGACGAGCAAAGAGGGCAAGCGGTTCGTCGGTCCGCGCAACGGCGCCGTCTTCCGCTGCAACACCGATGGCACCGAGATGGAAGTCGTCCACCGCGGCCTCCGCAATCCGCAGGAACTCGCCTTCGATCAGTTCGGGAACCTCTTCGCCGACGACAACAACTGCGACCGGGGCGATCACGCCCGCCTCGTCTACATCGTGGACGGCGGCAGCAGCGGCTGGAACATGGCCTACCAGACGATCAACGACCCGTACCCCACCGGGCCGTGGCACGCCGAGCGGCTCTGGCACCTCCAGCACCCCGGCCAAGCGGCCTACATCGTGCCGCCGGTCGGGAGCATCGGCACCGGCCCGAGCGGGTTCCTCTTCACGAGCGGCACGAGCCTGGACAAGCGGTACGAGAACAGTTTCCTCATGTGCAACTACACCGGTGTCGGCGGGCTGGAATCGTTCCGGGTGAAGCCGAAGGGCGCCGGGTTCGTCATCGACGACTACCACGATTTCCTCAAGCCGATCCACGCGACCGACGCCGAATTCGGACCCGACGGCAAGCTCTACGTCGCCGACTTCGTCGATCTGAAATGGGATGGCGGCAGTGCCGGTGGCCGCATCTACACGGCGTTCGATCCGAAGCTTTTGGAGCGGCCCGTCGTCGTCGAAACGAAGAAGCTCTTCGCGGAGGGGTTCGATCACCGCAAGCCGGATGAACTCGCGAAGCTGCTGGCCCATGCCGATCAGCGCATCCGGCAGAAGGCGCAGTTCGCCCTCGCCAAGACCGGCGCGAAGGCGATCCCGACGCTGACGACCGTGGCCCAGAAAGATGCCGATAAACTCGCCCGACTGCACGCCATCTGGGGTCTCGGCCAAGTCGCCGCGAAGGATCGCTCGTCGCTGGCTCCGCTGATCGAACTGCTCGCCGATCCCGACGCCGAAGTGCGGGCGCAAGCGGCCAGGGTGCTCGGCGACCGCGCCGAGCCGAAGGCCGCCGACAAGCTCCTCGCGGGCCTGAGCGACGACAGCGCGCGGGCGAAGTTCTTCGCGGCGCAAGCCCTCGGCCAGTTGAAGTACAAGCCCGCCGTGAAGTCGCTCTTCGCTCTCATGCAGGCCACCGGCGAAGCCGACCCGTTCCTGCGCGAAGCCTGCGCCGTGGCGCTGTCCCGCATCGGCGATACGGAGTCGCTCGTCGCCAAGGCGACCGATCCGAGCGCCGCCGTGCGGATGGGCGCCGTGCTCGCGCTCCGCAAGCTGGAGGACAAGCGGCTGTCGCTCTTCGTGAACGACGCCGACCTGCTCGTGCGCACCGAAGCGGCGCGGGCCATCCACGATCTGCCGCTCGAAAGCGAGTATCCGACCCTCGCGGCGGCGGAGTTCGACAACCGGCCGCTGCTCGAAGCCGACGCCCTTCTGCGCCGGGTCATCGACGCCAACTACCGGCTCGGCGCCGCCGAGAACGCGAAGGTCGTGTTCGGCATCGCGCTCAATCCGAACGCCCCGGTGATCGTGCGCTCGGAGGCGATGAACGCGTTGAAAGAGTGGGCCGAGCCGGGGCCGCGCGACCGCGTGACCGGATTCTGGCGCCCGCTGCCGAAGCGCGACATCGCTGTGCCGCGCGGAGTTGTGGAAGCCGGGCTGACCGACCTGCTGGCGAAGACGAGCGGCAAGCTCCAGACGGAAGCCGTGGCGCTGATCGTAAAGCTCGGCGTGAAGGCCGACGAAGCGCAGTTCGCCGGATGGGTGGCGGACGCGAAGAAGGACGCGAACCTGCGCGGGGCCGCGCTGCGGTACTTGGGCGATCGGAAATCGAAACTGTTCCCGGACGCGCTGAAGCTCGCGCGGACCGACGCGTCGCCGCTGCTGCGAGCCGAGGCCCGCGATCTGTATTTCGCGGCCAGCCCGGCCGAAGCCGGCAAAGAATTCGACAAGCTCATGGCCGACCCGAACGCGACCCCGGCCGAGCGGCAGCGGGGGATCGCCGCGCTGACGCGGATCAAAGATCCGGGTGTCGGCGAGATACTCGACCGGATGGCCGAGAGTCTCACCGAAAACAAAGTGCCCGCGGAGTTCGTCGTCGATGTCTGGGACGCACTCAAGGCCGCTCCGAGCGCCAAGCGCGATCCGCTGCGGAAGAAGTTCGAAGCGGGGTTGCCGAAGGATCCCGTCGGCAAATTCGGGCCGAGCCTGACCGGCGGCGACGCCGCGAAGGGCCGCGACATCTTCTTCAACCACGCGGCCGCG
>JAYVTJ010000187.1:0-4430 GCA_043774415.1 Fimbriiglobus sp.
GGTACCGACCACGGCCCGCTGATCCGGCTCATGAAGGACGTGCGCGAAGTGCCGGGAATCCGCAAGGTGCTCGTGAGTTCGGGCATCCGCATGGATCTCGCGCAGCTCTCGCCGGAGTATGTCGCGGAACTCGCCGAGCACCACACCGGTGGCCGCTTGAAGGTGGCGCCGGAGCACACGAGTCCGAAGGTGCTCGATGCGATGAAGAAGCCGAGCATCGACAACTTCGGCATCTTCGCCCGGCAGTTCCGCGAAGCGTCCGCGGAAGCCGGCAAACCGAAGCAGCAGATCATCCCCTACTTCATCGCGAGCCATCCGGGCAGCGACCTCGCCGCGATGATCGACCTCGCGCTCTACCTGAAGCGCAGCGGCTACCGGCCCGATCAGGTGCAGGACTTCATCCCGGCCCCGTTCGACATCGCGACCTGCATGTACTACACGGGCCTCGACCCCTTCACGATGAAGCCGGTGGAGATCGCGAAGGGATTGAACGACCGCAAGATGCAGCGGGCCCTGATGCAGTTCTTCAAACCGGAGAACTACTTCGATGTGCGCCAGGCGCTCATCGAAGCGAAGCGCCAGGATCTCATCGGCGGCTGCGAAGGTTTGATCCCCGCGGAGCCGCCGAAGGAGGCGATCGAAGCGCGCCGGAAGAAGGCGAATGCGGCCCTGCGGAACGACCATTATCACAGCGTCGCGAACCCCGCGGCGGCCGAAGCGCCGGGCGAGCGACCGGTGCCGCCGCAGGTGCAGCAGGCGGGCTACCGGCCGAAGCGCAGCACGCAGCAGCGGCGGTTTAAACCGGGGCGGAGCGGGTATACTGGTGGGAACTCCGGAGGTGGACCATGAGTGAGACCAGCGAACTGCAATTCGAGATCGATCAACGCATCTCCGATGACAAAGTGCTTTTGAGTGCTGTCGAAGCGGCTAACGTATCCTTCCGACGCGCCGTCGAATCTCAGCCGGATCTTGTCCCCGCGAGTGGCGTGCTGAGTTGGAAAATCGGAGTTCATCCGCCCGACGGCATCCGGATTCTCCGGAAGTATTCGGAACCGAATCCGGACGGGAAGACTCTGCGGAGCACGACGACCGAGCTATTCCCATCTGCGATGCTCGATCCCGTGCAGCGGGATATTTCCATGCTGCGTCTGCTCAACGCGATCTCCCGGTGGCGGATGGCCGAAGTCAACGAGCGGATCCGCGAACACCTCCGCGAACTCGATTCGGAGGAGCAGAATGCCGTCGCCCACGCCCACTGAACTCGCCCGCGACGCGCTCGCCAAAGTGGCGCTCCTCGAGAAGGATGTGGCGCGGCTCCAAGAAGAGTCCGAGCGACTCGATCGCTTGCAGCTCCGGGAACGCATCGCCGTCTTCGAAGACCGCGTCACCGAACTCAAGACGGCCAAACTCGAAACCGACCGGCGCTACTGGCAGTTCGTCGTCGTCCTCTTCGTCGGCGGCATCCTCACCCTCGGCATCAACCTCGTCGTCTCGTTCGTGCGCAAATGAACTCCCCTTCCCTCCCCCCCTTCGCCGTGATCGCCCCCGAAGTCGGCCATACGCTCGCCAAGGTCCTCCGCTCGCGGTTGCACGAGTCCCAGCCTTCGTGGAACGATGTCCGCGCGTTCATCGAGAATCGACTCGTCCTCGTCGATGAAATCCTCTGCACCGATTCGGCCCGCCGGCTGAAGGAGGGCGAAGTCGTCGCGCTGCTCACGAAAGCGGTGCACCGCCCGAAGACCGCGACGCCCGATGGCCTCGTCATCCGCCACCTCGACGATCACGTCGTCGTCGTCGAGAAGCCGGCCGGCCTGAGCAGCGTGCGCCACCCGGCCGAACTCGAATGGTCCGAGACGCGCCGCGAACTCGTACCGACTTTGCAGGATGTCGCGCAGGCCGCCGTCGCCCGGCAGCTCAACCGCAAGCCCGCGTCGTTGCCGCCGCTGCGGATCGTCCACCGGCTCGACAAAGAAACCAGCGGCCTCCTGGCCTTCGCGCGATCCCCACTCGGCGAGCGGATGCTCGGCCTACAGTTCCGCAAGCACACCGTTGTCCGCCGCTACCTCACCATCGTGCCCGGCGCGTTCGTGCCGCGGACCATCACCTCGACGCTGGTGCGCGATCGGGGCGACGGCCGCCGCGGCAGCACGACCTTCACCAACACCGGCAAGAAGGCGACGACGCACATCGCGGTCGAGGAGAAGTTGAACGGCTACACGCTGCTGTCGTGCCGATTGGAAACGGGCCGCACGCACCAAATCCGCATCCACCTGAGCGAAGCGGGGTACCCCGCCTGCGGCGACAAGGTTTACCATCGCAAGCCGAACGGACAGGTGATGCCCGATCAGAGCGGAGCGACCCGGCTGATGCTCCACGCCACGGAATTCGGTTTCGAGCATCCCGCTTCCGGCGAGCATCTCCACTGGACGATGCCGATGCCCGCCGACATGCTGAAGCTGGTCGAGAAGTTCCGGAGTTGATGGTCTCGTCGGTCCGACCGCCTGCGAAGAAGCCTACTTCCTTGCTGGCGCGTCGGACTGACGAAAGACCGCGCGGAGTCACTCGTCGCTGCCGTCGTACGCGGCGGTGAAGCCGAATTGACCGAGGGAATCGAGCACCGTGCGGAAATCCTTCCGACTGGCCCAGAGCAGTTCGACTCCGCGCGGCGAAATCCGGTTCGACGACACATCGAGCCGCGTCAACTGCGCCATCAGCGGCGAATAGGCCAGCGATTTGGCCCCGGCATCGCCGATGCGATTCTGCCGGAGCAGCAGCGCGTGGATGTTCTCCAGATGCTCCGATTCGGCGAGGAAACGCACGCCGACATCGCAGACGGAATTGCCTCCGAGGTCGAGTGTGCCCGCGGCGGCCAGCGCGGGCGAATCGGCGAGCGCCTTCGCGCCGGGCGGGCCGATAAGGTTGTCGCGGAGGTCGAGCGCCCCGTCGCGCGCGAGCATCCGCACCAGCAATTCCGAGCGCGCGAGCGCTTCGAGTCCGCCGTCGCCGATGCGGTTCGCATGGAAGCGCAGGCGGTTCATACAGCCGAGTCCGCCGCTCGCCACAAGACTGCGGACGCCGGCGTCGCCGACCGCGTTCCCGGAGAGATCGAGCGTCCGCAGGTTCGCGAGCTGCGCCGATTCGGCGATGGCCCGGACCCCTTCGCAGCCGATGGTGCGGTTGTCGTTGAGGTGCAGAACGCGGAGCTGCGGGAACGCGCTGGCCCGCGCGAGCAGGCGCACGCCGCCGTCGCCGATGCCGTTGAAGCTGAGGTCGAGCGATTCCAGTGCGCTCAGGAACGGCGAGCGGATCAGCAGGTTCACGCCGCCATTGCCGAGGTCGTTGCCGCAGAGGTCGAGTTCGCGGATGCGCGAGAGCGCCGGGCACTGCGCGAGGCGGTCGATGCGCTTCGCGGCATCGAGGAACTTCACCCGGCGGATGGCGGTGCCGTGGAAGAGGCGCTCCCCGTCCTCGCAGAAGAACTTCGCATCCACGGCGACGGTGTCCAAGATACCGCGGCGGAATTCGCAGCCCGAGAAGAGGCCGCGCAGAGGCCGGGTCCAAACGGATTGCCAGCGGAGGAGGAGTTCGTTCTGTTTCCGGACGAGGGTGCGCCGCTGCGGATGATCCGCGGGAATGCGCGCGAGGGCGAGTTGCAGCCGGATGAACTCGGCCCGCGCGACATCGGGGGGAGCCGGGGATTCGTCGAGGTAATCGGCGTAGACGAGTCGGGGGCCGTCGTCGGCGAAGGCCGCGAGGATCGGTTTGAGGAACGCCTTTTCTTCGGCCGCCGTGGGCATGGTGGACACCAGCGTGTTCCGTCATACCACAGCGCCGCTGGCGGGGAGTCAAGTGCTGAAGCGCACGCCCAGCCGTTCCCGGAAAATGGCTCGGACATCCGGGGCGATGCCGATGCCTCCGCAGTCGAGCTCGAGCATTGGCGAGAGATTGGGAGATTCCGCGAGCGGTTGCAGTCCGTAACCGCCCAAACTCCGATTGCCGGAGAGATCGAGCCAATTCAGTCGTGCGAGCCGGGGCGAACTCGCGAGCAGATGCGCGGCGGGGACATCGAGAGCACACCCGGCGACTCCGAGTCCGGAGAGCCGCCAGTGCGGGCTTTCGAGCGTCGCGATCATCCCGCGGTGCGAGATGCCCGTGTGGCTCAGGGAGAGAATCCTCAGGTGGGCGAGCCCCGCCGATCGGGCCAGTGCGCAGGCTCCGATGTCGGTGATCTGCTCGCCGTCACCCCCGTCTTGGCGCAGGTTGTTGTTCGCCAAGTGCAGCGTCCGCAGGTTGCGGAAGCGACCCGACTCCGCCAGAACTCCGCACGATTCATCATCGAGATAGTTGCCCGAGAGCGCGAGCCACGTCAGCGGATCGACCCACGGCGCTCCGCAGAGCATCCGCACGCCTTCGGTGCGGAGGTAGTTGTC
>JAYVTJ010000188.1:0-2840 GCA_043774415.1 Fimbriiglobus sp.
GCCGAGATGCCGTCCGAACCGGCCAAGGACTTCGACAAAGCCCGCCCGAAGCTCGTCGAGATCTGGAAGCGCCAGAAAGCGCGCGAACTCGCGAAGAAGGCCGCCGAGGAACTCTCGACCCAAGCCGGGACGCTCGGCAAAGATCCGTACATCCTCGACGGGAAGCTGAAGGAACTCGTCGTGCAGTACCGCGCCCAGTATCCGATTTTTTCCCCCGAGTACGACCGGGCGAAAACGTTCGAGATCGCGAACGTGGCCCGCATCAACATCAGCGAGCGCCGCGAGCAGTCGGGGCTCGCACTCGTCGGCACGCCGTACAGCGTTGACAATCTCCGCAGTTCATCCGACATCGTGTATCCGACACAGAAAATGGCGGAGGAACTCGTCGCGAATCGCACGAAGGACGTCTCGACCTCGTTCGTGATGGTCGACAAACCCGAGAGCAATTTTTACGTAGCTGTGCTCATCAACCGCGTCGTGAGTTTGGAGAGCAGCTTCCTCCGCCGGGTTTACGCACCGGAGGCCGACCCGTCGAAGATCAACCAGATCGCGGAAGATCTGGCCGCGCTGTTCGACATCGAAGCGCGCAAGCAGGCCCGCGAGGAAGCGATCGAACTGCTGAAGGCCGAGTTCAAGTACGAAAAGGAAATCGACAACAAAGAGAAGCTCACCGGCACGGTCGACTGAGCGGGGGCGGGCGGAATTCCGCGCGAACCCGCCTTGTCCGGGCGGGGTCTCTGCGACACAATAGCTCTTCGGCCCCGATAGCTCAATTGGCAGAGCAGCTGACTCTTAATCAGCGGGTTGTAGGTTCGAGTCCTACTCGGGGCACTTTCGGATGATGGTCGAAGCGGAGCGACGGATCCCCAAGGATGGAGGGGCTCCCGTCGCTTTTCGCGTTCTCGGGAGGTGCGAGCCTGTCCCACCTTTTCCTCTCGCGGATTCGCCGGTTCCGATGCGGAAGGGGTAACGTGCTGCCAGAGCCGGGCGACATCCGCACTCGGGTCGAGGCGATTTACCGCGCCGAGTCCCGGCGCGTCTTCGCATCCCTCGTCCGGCTGCTGCGCGATTTCGACGCGGCCGAGGAGGCGCTGCACGAAGCGTTCGCGGCGGCGATCGACCGCTGGCCCCGCGAAGGGATGCCCGACAATCCGCGGGCGTGGCTGGTCTCGGCCGGTCGGTTCAAAGCCATCGACTCGATTCGGCGCCGCGGCCACTTCAGCACACTGCAGCCGGAATTCGCCGGGCGGCTCGCGGAGATCGCGGACTCGAACGCCGCACGGGAAGACAGGTCCATCGAGGACGACCGGCTCCGGCTGATCTTCGCCTGCTGCCACCCCGCCATCGACCGCTCGGTCCAAATTCCGCTGACGCTCCGCGAAGTCTGCGGGCTTACGACGGACGAAATCGCCGGGGCGTTCCTGACCGCCCCGGCGACGATGGCCCAGCGCCTCGTCCGCGGCAAAGCGAAGATCCGCGACGCCGGAATTCCCTTCGCCATCCCCGTCGCCGAGGAACTCCCGGAGCGACTCGGCCCGGTGCTGGCGGTCGTCTATCTGGTGTTCAACGAGGGCTACTCGGCCACATCGGGCGAAGCGCTGACGCGCGCGGATTTGTCGGGGGAGGCCATCCGCTTGGGCCGGCTCGTGGTCGAACTGCTGCCCGACCCGGAAGCCCTCGGCCTGCTCGCACTGATGCTGCTTCAAGAGTCGCGCCGACACGCGCGGGCGACACCGGACGGCGACCTCGTGCTCCTGCAAGATCAGGATCGTTCGACATGGGATGCCGGGCTGATCGTCGAGGGGCGAGCGCTGGTGGAACGGTCTCTCGAATCCGGCTCCTTCGGCGCGTACACGCTTCAAGCGGCCATCGCCGCGGCGCATGCGACCGCTCCGACGGCAGCCGCGACCGACTGGCCGCGCATCGCCGCGCTGTACGATTCGCTGCTCGGCATCAACCCTTCGCCGGTCGTCGAGTTGAACCGCGCCGTCGCCGTGGCGATGCGGGACGGGTTTGCAGCCGGCTTGGACGAGATCGATGCCATCCTCGGTCGCGGCGACCTCGCGGGCTACCACCTCGCCCACGCCGCCCGCGCGGATTTGCTCCGCCGGCTCGGGCGAATCGAGGAGGCTCGGGCGTCGTATGGACAGGCCCTCGCGCTGGCGCAGCAGGAGCCGGAACGGCGATTCCTCGCGAAGCGACTGGCGGAACTCTGAACAAATCTCCGGTGGGATGTCGATCCGCGCTGGCCCCATTCGAAAAAAGGATGAAAACACACTCCGAACGCGAGGACTTTCCCATGGCCCGGCAGAAGATCACCCCCTTCCTCTGGTTCGATACTCAAGCGGTGGAGGCGGCGGACTTCTACGTCTCGCTCTTCCCCGATTCCGCCGTCACGGGAGCGACGCCGGGGCCGGACGGATCGACGCTCGCCGTCGAATTCCGGCTCGCCGGGCAGCAGTTCATCGCGCTCAACGGCGGGCCGCACTTCCGATTCACCGAGGCGATCTCGCTCTCGATCGACTGCGCGACGCAGGCCGAAGTGGACGATTATTGGGAGAAGCTCTCGGCCGGCGGAGAGACGAGCCGGTGCGGTTGGCTGAAGGACAAGTACGGTCTCTCGTGGCAGGTCATTCCGACGATTCTGCCGGAGCTGGTGGCCGGTGCGGACCGCGCGAAGGCGGGTCGGGCGATGGCCGCGATGATGACCATGACGAAGCTGGACATCGCGGCGCTCCGCGCCGCGGCCGACTCGAAGTAGACTGCTGACGCTTCTTCGCCCCGACGGGGCCGACGTACCTATCCCAGGGTGGGAGCCCTGGGATAGCTTGAAGATTGCG
>JAYVTJ010000189.1:0-4033 GCA_043774415.1 Fimbriiglobus sp.
GCCGGGGCCGCGAAGGACGACCCCGCGATCAAGAAGGCCCTCGTCTTCCTCAGCCGGGCGCAGAACCTCAGCGGCGAGTACAACAAGCAGCCCTTCGCCGGGAAGGCCGGCGACGACGACAAGGGCGGCTTCGTCTACAACCCGTTCGATCAGGACAAGGAAAAGAGCGACAAGAAGACGGAAGCCGGTGGCCTCCGCAGCGAAGGGGGCATGACCTACACCGGCCTGAAGAGCTTCCTCTACGCCGGCGTCAGCAAGGACGACGAACGGGTGAAGGCGGCGCTCGGCTGGGTCAAGCGGCACTACACGCTGGACGAAAACCCCGGCAACGGCAAGGCCGGCCTCTTCTACTACTACCACACCTTCGCGAAGGCGATGGATGCGCTCGGCGATGATGAATTCGAAGATGCCAAGGGCGTCAAGCACCCGTGGAAGAAGGAGCTGTTCGATGCGCTGAAGAAGCAACAGAAAGAGAACGGGAGCTGGGTCAACACCAACGGCGCCTTCCTCGAAGGCGAGCCGGAACTGGCCACGGCCTTCGCCGTGCTGTCGCTGAGTTACACCAAAGCGAAGAAGTGAGTTGCCGCCCGTGGCGACGAGTTGGAAACTCGTCGCCACGGGCGAGCCGTTCCTCAATCGCGATCGTCGATGTCCTCGCGCTCGACGCGCTCGTCCACGTCGGGATTGCCCCGGCGCTTGCGGGCGAGCATCATCAGCACGAACACCACGATGGCGATCCCGACCGGAATCGCCAGGCAGATGCCGAGCAGCAGGATCTCCATAAAGCCGAGCCCCATTTCGTCCACTCCTCGTCTCCTGTCGAATCCGGGTCGCTACTTCTTCGGCGGCGGGGCGGCCTTCACCGGCTTGACCTTCGCATCTTTCTTCGGCTTCTTCGTTTCCTTGCCCTGCGAGTTGTTGCCCTTGCCCACGGTGCGCTCCTCGGTTCGAGACTGGCGGAAATCCGCCGATGCGATGATGCTACCACACCGCCGCACGGGGGACAGAGTAAACGGCCATTTTCACCGCGCCACCTCCGCCGATTCCGCGAGCACGCGCAGCAGCGCGGCCTCCTCCACCGGCTTCACCAAGTGCCGGTCGAACCCGGCGGCGGCGCTCTTCTTGCGGTCGTCCTCTTGGCCCCAGCCCGTGAGGGCGACCAGCGTCATCGACGTGCCCCACGGCTGGGCCCGGATCCGCCGGGCCGCGTCGTAGCCGTTGAGCCGCGGCATGCCGATGTCCATCAGCACCACATCGGGCCGGAACTCTTCGGCGACCGCGACCCCTTCCTCGCCGTCGTTGGCCGTGCGGGTCGTGTGGCCCAGCAGCTCGAGCAGTTGCCCGAGCGTCTCGGCCGCATCGCCGTTGTCGTCCACAACTAGGACGCGCAGCGGGCGACCCGGATCGAGTCGCGCCGCCGGCGGTGCAGCGGCGACCGTCACTTCCGGAACGGCGATCGGCAGGCGGACGACGAACTCGCTGCCGCGGCCGTCCCCCTCGCTGCGCGCTTCGACGGCGCCGCCGTGCGCTTCGACCAATCCCTTCACGAGCGACAGCCCGATGCCGAGTCCGCCCGTCGTCTTCTCGAGCGCCCGATCGACCTGCGTGAACATCTCGAAGACGCGGCCGAGCATCGCCGGCGGGATGCCGATGCCGTCGTCGGACACTTTCACGAGCGCGCCGTCCGCTTCCGCTTCCACACTCAGCGCGATGTGCCCGCCCGGCGGCGTGTACTTGGCCGCGTTGTTCAGCAGGTTCGACACGACCTGCGCCAGCCGGGTCGAGTCGCCTTCGAGGGGGATCGGCCCATCCGGCAGCGATACCTCCAGTGTGTGCCCGGACTGCTCGATGGCCGGCCGGCTCGCTTCCAGGGCCGCGTCGAGCACGGCGCGCAGTTCGATGCGCTCCTTGCGGAGTTCGAGCTTCCCGCGCGTGATCCGGCTGACGTCGAGCAGGTCATCCACGAGGCGGACGAGGTGCGTCACCTGCCGCTCCATGATGGCGCGAGCCTTTTCGACGGCGCCGTTCGCCCCGGAGTGCCGGATGAAGCCGAGTGCGTTGCGGATCGGCGCCAGCGGATTGCGCAGCTCGTGGGCCAGAGTCGCGAGGAACTCGTCCTTGCGCCGGTCGGCGTCCCGCAGCGACTCGTAGAGCTGCGTGTTCTCGATGGCGACCGACGCCCGATGCGCCAGATCGACCGCCAGTGCCAAGTCTGCGGCCGCATACTCGCGCCGCGATTCGGCCGTGACGAACGTGAGTACGCCGAGGGGCTTCCCCGAGACGATCAGCGGCACGCAGATGTACGACTTCAACCCGAGCGAGCGGATGAGGCCCAGGTGCCGGTCGTCCTTCGCGCCGCCGACGAGCATCTCGTCGGTGATGGCGCCGACCATCTCGGGCTTGCCCGTGCGGAGCACGGCGAATGCGCCGACCGGAGCGTCCGGATCGGGCGGATAGAACCGCATCATCTCGTGGGCGAGGCGGATCTTCGCAGCATCCCCGTGGGCGACCGCCAGCCGGCGCAGGCTCCCGTCCGGGTTCAGCACATCCACCGCCGACCAGTCGGCGAAGTACGGCACGGCGAGGTTGGCCACTTTCTGCAGGGTGCTCTCGGTATCGACCACGCTCGCCAGCGCGGCGCTCGCTTCGGCGAGGTAGCGCGACGACTCCTCGGCGCGCTTCTGGCCGTCGATGTCGGTCGCGGTGCCGAACCAGCGCGCAACTCCGCCGCCGCCCTCGCGGATCGGCACGGTCCGCATGAGGTGCCAGCGGTACGCGCCGTGACGCCGGTCGAGCAGGCGGACCTCCATCTCGAAGGGCGAGCTGTTCCCCAGCGCCTCCGCCCAGCGCCGGTGCGACTCAGGGGCATCGTCCGGGTGGACGATCTCGCCCCAGCCCGCGTTGCCGGCCGTGTCCGCCAATTCGGTGAGTTCGTGCCAGCGCCGGTTCATGTAGTCGATGGCGCCGTCGGGCCGGGCCGTCCAGACGATCTGCGGCATGGCGTCGGCGAGGTGCCGGAAACGCTGCTCGCTCTCGCGCAGTGCGTCTTCCACCTTCTGCTGCTCGCCGATGTCGGTGTTCGTTCCGAACCACTGGGTGACCTGCCCGGCCCCGTCGAGCAGCGGCATCACCCGAGTGAGGAACGGGCGGAAGCTGCCGTCCTTCGCCCGCAGCGGGAAGACCATGTCGAACGGTTCGCCCGTCGCGATGGACGCCTTCCAGCGGATCATCACATCCGGGAGCTTCGCCGGATCGTGCACGTCCTGCCAGCCCCACCCATCCATCTGCTCCGCCGTCGTCCCGGTGTACTCGTACCAGCGGCGGTTGTACCAGTCGAGGTGCCCGTCCGCGCGGGCCGTCCACGCCAACTGCGGGATACTTTCGGCGAGCGTGCGGAATCGCTCCTCGCTCGCGCGCATCGCAGTCGCCGCATGCTTCGCCTCGGAAATGTCGATGAGGAACGACATCCCCTCCGACGGCGAATCGTCGAAGCGCGTCCCCGCGATGATGAGCGGCACGCGCGAGCCGTCCTTGCGGAAGTACTCCTTCTCGTACGGCGCCGCGTAGCCCCGCTCGCGGATGGCCCGGATGCCCTCCTCGTTGCGCGCCGTCCACTCCGGCGGGGTCAGCTCGCGGAAGTTCACCCGCCCCTCGGCCACGTCTTCGCGCGTGAAGCCGGTCATCCGGAGGAACTCGCCGTTGGCATCGAGGATGAGGCTGCGCTCGAGATCCCAGCGGATCACGCCGACGACGTTCGATTCGAACACCCGGCGCAGGCGGGCCTCGCTCCGTTCAAGAGCCACTTGCTGCCGCTTCCGCTCGGTGATGTCGCGCGTGAAGACCGCCAGCCCGCCGTCGGCCGTCGGGTCGGCCTTCGACTCGAACCAGCGATCCCACGGCTCGAAGTGGCTTTCGAAGTGGACAGTCACGCGCTCCGCGAAGGCGCGGCGGTACTCCGCTTCCAGCTTCGTCCCGAGCGTCGCGGGCCAGAGTTCCCAGAAGACTTTGCCGAGGAGTTCCGAGCGCGGGAGGT
>JAYVTJ010000190.1:0-1844 GCA_043774415.1 Fimbriiglobus sp.
CTGCGCCAGGTGGCGGCGGACATCGCCCGCATCTCGGCGGATCAGGACCGCATCCGCAAGAACCTCCGCGAAACTCCCAAAGAGGCCGAAGTCTACGGGGAGTACCTGAAGAAGCTGAGCGCGCAGGAGAAGGAGATGGACGCTCTCACCGACAAGCAGAAGAAGCTCATGGCCGATGAGTTCAAGGCCCGCAAGGCCTACGAGGAATACCTCGGCAACCTCAGCGACTGATTGGGACGAGTCGCCACGGTGCGATCGAGAAACGCCGCCCTTCCGGGTGGCGTTTTTGCGCAGGTATCGGGCGCCTGACGGGCGGAGCGCGCCGGTGGCGACAATTTTGCGAAATCCACCCGCTACCGACATCGCCACGCGATTCGGCCTCGGAGAGAGTTGTGGGGATGGTCGACGGGCGTGGCCCCGCGGGGGTTTGGCCCGCCCACCGACTTCACCGGGGCGCGAGCGTGCACGGTTTGCAGCTGAAGCGGGAAGACTGGACTGCGGCCTGCGAACTTTTCGAGCAGCAGCCCCATCTGGGAGACGCGCTCGACCGCGACGCGCTCGCCTATTACGCGCACCAGCACGCGGCGAACGGCCTCCGCGCCTTCCGGCTCCAGTCCGGGCCGCTCGAGCCCGACGGACCGGTCGCGGTGGCCCGGCGCCGACTCGACTGCGGCGAGATCAGTCGGGCGGAGTTCGACGCGGTGCTCGAGGCCCGCCTGCGGCGTCCGCCCGACGAAGCCGCGATGATCGCCTTCTACGAGAACCTCTGGGAGCGCGCCAATCAGGTGGCGGGGCTGATGCTGCGGTTGGACGAGCGGTTCGAGTCGGAACCGAACGACGAGCCGTGGGTCGCCTCGCGCGAAGCCTCCTTCCACTTGGCCGCGGCCCAGCAACCGCACCGCGTCATGCCGCAGGAACTCGAAGCCGCGGACAATTTCGCCCGGGACGTGCGGATCGGGCTCGGGATCCCCCCCGCGGAGTACGGCCCGCACTGCGAAGTCTGCGCGGGGGCCCTCGTCCGCGAAGTCACACTCTCGCTTTTGGAATTCCTGCGGCCCGGCCCTGACGGTCGGGTCACCGTCGCGCGGCTGAAGGCGCTCTACGACCAGTGCGAACTCGGAGTGCTGCCGAATCCCAACAAGCTCCGAGCCGCTGTCGAACACGAGCGCGCCGCGGTGCTGATGCTCTTCAGGAAGGGCGCAGCGGCCCCGGCTCCCGAACCCGCCGGTCCGCCGCCGGCGGTCTCCGGACCGATCGGGAGCGAACCGGCACCGGGCCAACTGCTCATCGCCGACTGGTCGCACTTGGTGATCGGCGTCGACAAGGCATGGGGCTATCACGCGATCACACCCGTTCCCGATCTCGACGCGGAGATCCCGAAGACGACTCCGCTCGATCTGCGTCGCCGCGATTGGCGGCCGGTGTTCGAACTCGCTGCCGAGAGCCCGGGCGGACACTCAGCCCCGCTCGTGGAACTCGTGCGTCGGCTGGATGCATTTCCCGAGGTGGTGTCCGCACTCGGATCCGAGATCGAAGCCTGCAACCTCGAGGACCGAATCGCCGGCTTGGATATCGGAGGTCGCCAGTTGTTCGAGAAGAACCTGCGTCCGAAATTGAACCGCTTGAGGAGCGAACTCCGCGGCCTGATCCGCGTGAGTTCGGGAGATGACGAACTGCTGGCGGTTCACCGAGAGGCGGTCGAAACCGGGTTCGTCGTCCGCTACCTGACGACGTCGACATCGGGGAAAACTCACTTCGTCCGCAGCCCTCCGACCTCTCCGGGCTCTCCCGAGGAGAGGGTCTGAACTCGTGGCGGTGTCCTCCGAATTCTATTTTTCGCAAGT
>JAYVTJ010000191.1:0-7395 GCA_043774415.1 Fimbriiglobus sp.
CGAGCTAGTAGTCGTGCCGTCGCATCGTGCATCGATGAGTTTTCTCACATCGGCTGCGCGAGGGAACGCCAAATACGCAACTTTGAGAGAATTTGCGGAATCGTATCTGACGATGTCGGATTCCGCCAAAAAGTCTGTGCGCGATTTTGCATTTGTATCCATCCAGTACGCGCTTTTCTCATTCCTTGACTTCTTGGAGGAATACGAATCGCAATGTGAAACCAATGAAGGCAAATCACTGTCATTGAATTTGCATGATCGGACTACGAATGAGGTCTGCGATTTGTTTGCATCTGCCGACGGTCAATTCCGGACTGCCTTTAGACGATTCGCTTCCTCGGAAGAATGGAAAGACTTTTTGAAAGAACTCGAGAAAGAGTCGTCCGGCGATGGCGGAGCGGAGCCGGAATAGCGTATCCAGCACTCATCTCTCGGGCGCGCAGGCCGGGAGGGTGAGGCGACCCCGTATGATGATGTTAGTCGCTTCCATGTCCTGCTCCAGATCTCACTCCCTAACCCCTTCCCCGAAGCTGAGAGGGGGAACCGAGAAAGAACCTATGAACCTCTCGAAATTCCGCGGCGCCCTCGCCCGCGATCCCAATGCCGCGCTGCACCTCATGCTCCCGGATGGCGACTTCGTGCCGGGGCACTTCCACGTTACCGAGGTCGGTCGCGTCCACAAGGAGTTCGTCGATTGCGGCGGGACGCGGCGCGAAACGACGGCGTGCGTACTGCAAGTCTGGGTCGCGACCGACACCGACCACCGGCTGACGGCGGGCAAGCTCGCGAAGATCGTCGAACTGGCGGCGCCGATTCTGAAGGGCGAAGATCTGCCGGTCGAGATCGAGTACGAAGCGGGGGTGATCTCGCAGTATCCGCTCGGGCAGATAGAAGTCACGCCGGCGGGGCTGCTCTTCCATTTGGGCACGAAGCACGCCGATTGCCTCGCGCCGGATCGCTGCGGCATCCCGGTGCTGGCGAGCGCTGCGAGCGCGAAGGCGTCCTGCGGCACCTCGGGCTGCTGCTGAATCACTGGCGCGGCGGAACCACATGGGGTCGGATTCCGCCGTGTAGCACAAACGGCGGAGACTTGTCCGGCGTGGCGATGACCTCGGTGCCGCCGGCGCTGAAGAAAATGCTGCGGATCGGTTCTCGGACGAAGATGTTCACGCTGATCGACTCCAGGCCGCTCGCGGTATCCCAGACTCGGATCCCGCCGTCGTCGGCGCCGGAGACGAGCCGGTGGCCCTTGGGGCTGAATCCGAGGCTTCGCACCCCCGCGCTGTGCCCCCGGAGCTTGGCCTTCATCCTCGCGGACCCCTTTCCATCGGCATCCGCCAGATCGAGCAGATACACCTCCCAATCCCCCATTCCCAGCGCCGCCATCGTCCCCTCCCGATTCAGTGCGATGGCCGTTGGCCAACCGTTCCCGTGCGCGTATTGCTCCGGCGGCAATTTCGCATCGAGCGTCCAAACGAAGATTTTGTGCAGCGACCCGACCGCCACGCGCCGGCCATCGCCGCTGATGCAGGCGACCGAGTGCCGCGCTTCCTGCGAAAAGATCATCTGCCGCGTCGCGGTGTCGAACACCGCCACCCGCCAGGTATCGGCGACGAGCAACCGTTTGCCGTCGGCGCTGAAGGCGAGCGTTTCGACGGCGATTTTGTCACCCCGCGCGATTTCCCGGTAGAGCCCCGTCGTCTCCAGCGGCGGCAAGTCGTTGGAGACCGTGGCGATTTTGTCCCAGAGGTGGACGGTGCCCCGGTCGTCGGCCCCGGCGAATCGGGTGCCCTTCGGATCGATGGCGAAGTTCACGAACTTCGCGTCGGCGGGCGGGTGCACCGGATAAAACTTCCCGACGCTCAGATCCCAGATGTACGCGGTCCCCGTGTCGCCCGAGGAAATACAGCGGTTCCCGGACGGATCGGCGTAGAATCGGCCCTTCATCTCGGCCGCGGGATCGAGTCGGGCGATGGCCTGCTTCGTCCCCTTCAGATCCCACACGAAGAAGCGCTGGGCGTAGTCCGCCGAAGCGATGAGCTGGCCGGTGGAATCGAACTTCACGGTCCGGACGCACCGCGTATGCCCCCGGAAGAGCTGTTCGAGGGCGCCCGTCTGCGCCTGGCAGACGCGCACGATGCCGTCGTCCCCCGAGCTGGCGACGCGCTTGCCGTCCCGGGAGACCGCGACCGCCTGCACCGCGCCCGTGTGCGCCTTGTCCGAATCGATCGCTCTCTCGGTTCGGACATCGTACAGCGTGAGCGCGCCCGAGATAAAACCGATGGCGGCGGTGGTGCCGGCCGCGTCGAGCGCCAGCGCGGTGGGCAGGCCGAATTTGGAAGCGTGGTGCGCCAGCACGCCGCCGGTGGCGGTTTCCCAGACGACGATTTCGCACGAGGTTTCCCGATCCCCCTTGAGCTGCCGGATCGAAATGGCCCGGGTCCCGTCCCGGTTGAGGCCGATCCGTTCGCACGGGCAAGCCCCCTCCAGTTTGCCGAGCGCCTTCCCCGTGCTCACGTCGTAGGCCAGCAGGTGCGGGGGATCGTCGAAACCGATGAGGATCGTCTCGCGGTCACCCGAGATCGCCGCGGAGCGGGGGCGTCGGCCCGCGGCCGGGAAGACCCGGATCGCATCGCCCGTCCGCGTGTCCCAGACCGTCGCGATGTCCGGAGCCTTTTCGGGGCTCTGGCGCACGCTCAGCATCCGGCCCGCATCTTCGGAGATCCGGCAGATGTGATGGTACTTCGGCTTCGGGACGAGCCCTTTCGGCACGCCCTTGCCGGTTTCCATATCGAACGGCGTGATGACCCCGCGGTCGTCCGCCGTGGTCACGTTGTGGCCTCGACCCGCGAAGGCGATGTCCGAGGCGACGGCGTTCGTCGAACCGGACGCGGCTTCTTCGTGGGCCGAGCGGTAGGCGTGCCACCACTCCCAATCGCGGCGGTTCTCCGGGCAATTTTCGAGCAGTTGCCGGGCGCGCAGGACGTTGCCGCTGCGCGTCTCGAGGTTGGCGAACCCGACGTTGTGAAAGTACGAGTGCGCCTCCAGCGTCTCGTTCGCGGCCGCGGTTTTGGCGTTCGCGTCCCGGGCGACTTTGGCCGACGACTGGGCCTCGGTGTTCGCGGTCTTTTCGCTGCCCAGCGCCGCTTCGACCTTCCGGCGCGCCTCGGCGATTTCGCGGTTCTGCGCCGCGAGCCGGTCCCGGGATTCCTCGGCCGCGCGGCGCTGGACGTCCGCATCGGCTTTCGCCAATTCGGCCCGCTGCGAGTGGCCGTCCGCTTCGTCGCGGGCGTGTACCGCTTGGCGCCAGAGGCCGAAGATGCCGAGGCCGACCGTCGTGATGACCAGCACGAGCACGGACAGCGCGTAGACGGTCGCCATCGTGGGCCGCCGCCGCGCCCACTTGAAAGCCCGTTCGAGCGGCCCGGCCGCGCGCACCAGCACGGGCTGGCCGGCCAAATAGCGGGCCAAGTCGTCCGCGAGCGCCGCCGCCGTCGAGTAGCGGTCGCCGGCCTCCTTTTCCAAGCACTTCAGGCAGATCAGTTCGAGGTCGCGCGGCACGGTCGCCACCTGCGCCCGGATCGACCGCGGCGAATCGTTCAGCACCTGATGCAGCACCGAGACGGAATCGTCCCCGGCGAACGGGGGATGCCCCGTGAGGCACTCGTACAGGATGATTCCGAGTGCGTAGATGTCGGTCGGCGGGCCGACGTACTTCGTCAATCCGTTGGCCTGCTCCGGCGACATGTAGGCCGGGGTGCCCATCACGGCCTGCGTCTGCGTGATCTGCATCGAGACGCGCTTCGCCAGGCCGAAGTCGGTGATGCGCGGCTCGCCCGATTCGTCGTAGAGCACGTTGCCCGGCTTCAAATCGCGGTGGACGATCCCCTGCGCGTGCGCCGCTTGCACGGCGCGGGCGAGCTTCTCGAGCAGCGCCGCAGCATCGCGCGGGGCGATGGGGGAATGCGTCCGGATACGGTTGTGGAGCGAGCCGCCCGGCAGGAACTCCAGCACGAGGTAGGGCTTCCCCTCGAAGTGTCCGAACTCGTGGACCTGCACGACGTGCGGATGGCGCACCGCCGCGACCGCCTCGGCCTCGCTCCGGAAGCGCACCACGTCCACGAGGTCGGCGCTCTCGGCGTTGAGCAGCATCTTGAGGGCGACGAAGCGATTCAGCTTCGTCTGGCGGGCGCGGTAGACGACGCCCATGCCGCCGCGGCCGAGTTCCCCGAGCACCTCGTAGCCCGGCAGGACCGGCATGCGCCGCGCCGGAAAGGTGCCGGGGAAAGGCGTCGGCGAATTCGAGTGCGCGGCGTAGGTGTGGGTGTGCGAGGGAGTCGCGGGATCGGTGTGTCGCAGCCTCATCGGCGGGACGAGGGTCGCATCGAGCGGCCCGAAATCGGCGGCCTGACCGATGTAGCTGGACATCGGCTGGGTCGGTTCGCCGGCGCTCGGCGGTTCCGATTCGGAGAGACTCGGCATACCGTGCGCTCCTCTGAGACTGGGCCATGAACTTTAAGACGCGATTCGCAGCGGTGTCGGAAAAATCGTGGGAATGTGCAAAAGCGTGATCGGCGGGAGCGCAACAGGCGAGCCGACCCTGTCTAGGGTCGGGTGAAGTCGAAATCCGAGTCCGATCGATCCCCGCTCGCCCAGCCACCCGACCCTTGACAGGGTCGGCTCGCCTTCAGCATTCATCGTGAAGGTTTCGAGTGGATCGGCCGAATTGACTATCGCCGACGCCGGCCGGCGAACTACCTTGCGAGTGCCCGATTTCCCCGGCAAGGATCACCGATGACGTTCTGGGATGCGGTCTCCGATCTCCCCGCGGCGAGTGCCATCTTCTTCGCCATCGCGCTCCTCGTCGCCTTCGGCTTCGAGTTCATCAACGGATTCCACGACACCGCCAACGCCGTCACCACCGTCATCTACACGCGCACGCTCCCCGCCACGCCCGCCGTCATCTTCTCCGGCACCATGAACTTCCTCGGCGTCCTCCTCGGCGGCACCGGCGTCGCCTTCGGCATCGTGAACCTGCTCCCGGTCGATCTGCTCATCCAATCGAACGCCGAGAATGCCCGCCTCGGATTGGCGATGGTGATGTCGCTGCTCCTCGCCGGCGTCGTCTGGAACCTCGGCACCTGGTACCTCGGCTTGCCCGTCTCGAGTTCGCACACGCTCATCGGATCGATCCTCGGCGTCGGCTTGGCCAACAGCTACCTCACCGGTCAAGACGGCGTGAACTGGAGCAAGGCCATCGAAGTCGGCCTCGGGCTGCTCATCTCGCCGGTCATCGGCTTCATCGCCGCGGCGGGACTGCTCCTCGCCATGAAGAAGCTCGTGAAGGATCGCCGGCTCTACGTTCCCCCCGAGGGCGACGATAAGCCGCCGAAGTGGATCCGCGGTGTGCTCATCGCGACCTGCGGCGGCGTCAGCTTCGCGCACGGTTCGAACGACGGCCAGAAGGGGATGGGCCTCATTTTGCTGGTGCTCATCGGCTTCCTCAGCGGCCACTACGCCCTCGACATCTACGACGGCAGCAAAGTGCAACCCGCGCGGGACGGAGCCATCGCGGTGAAGGGGAAACTCGAAAGCGCGGGGAAGCTCACCCCGGAACTCGCGGCCGACGCTGACGGGATCCACCGGGCGCTCGACGGGAAAGCATCGTTCGCGGAGTTGCCGAGCGCGGAGCGGAAGACGATCCGCGAGCGCCTCTTCCGACTGTCAAACGCCGCCCGCGATGAGACCTTCGCTGGGGATCATTCGGACGCGTGGAAGCGCGACAAGAAGTCGCTGACGAACGCCATCGAGTTCGTGCCGCTCTGGGTCGCCATCGGCGTGGCGCTCGCCCTCGGCTTCGGCACGACCATCGGCTACAAGCGCATCGTCATCACGGTGGCCGAGAAGATCGGGAAGACGCACCTGACCTACGCGCAGGGCGCCGCCGCCGAGATGGTCGCCGCCGTGACGATCCTGGCGGCGGATGTGGCGCACCCGCCCGTCAGCACGACGCAGGTGCTCAGCAGCGGCATCGCCGGGACGATGGCCGCGAACAAATCCGGCATCCAGGGCGGCACCTGCCGCAGGATCCTGCTGGCGTGGGCGTTCACACTGCCGGGCACCGTGCTGTTGAGCGGGACGCTCTTCCTCATCGGCAGCAAGCTGGTGAAGTGACGGCTTGTCCGCGGACGGGCCGTGCGAGTAGGATAGCGATGGCCCTCTCCGCACGGAACCGAGCATGTCGCGCAAAACGACCAAGTCCAAGATCGTCGCCTTCAAGGTCGAAGACGACCTCGCGGAGTTCCTCAACAACCTGCCGAACAAGAGCGACTTCATCCGCAAGGCGATCCTCGCGCAGTTCGGCATGACCTGCCCGCTCTGCGTCGGCACGGGCGTCGTGCCGCGCGGCGTCCACACCCACTTCCAACCCCTCATCGAAGCGAACAGTGAGCGCCCCTGCGAGAAGTGCAAGACCCCCGTGAAGATGCCGCTGACCTCGGAGAATGTGGCCGCGACCGACCGCAAGCGCGTCGAGCAGTTCTTGAAGGGTGGCCCGCTCTACTGCACGAAGTGCTATCCGACGGTCCCCGCCTGCGATGACTGCGGCTGGCACGTGCCGATGGAGAAGGTGGCCGAGCACTTCCGGAAGGTGCATCCGCTGAACATGGCGTGAGCCGCCCCATTTCGGAGTCCGCCCGTGATCGTCTCGCTCCCCTTCCCCGCCACGCTCGACGACCTGATGAAGGTCGAGGGCAAAGCCGAACTCATCGGCGGAAGGATCGTGGAATTTAAGGCCAGTGGAATCGTGCCGTGCCGCATGGCGAAGCGGATCCTGCGATCGCTGGACGAGTTCGGCCTCCGCACCGGCGCGGGCGAAGCGTTCGGCGACGACTTGGGCTGCTCGGTCGATCCGCCGCTGACATCGGGCCGTCAGTCGTTCAGTCCGGATGTCTCCTTCTTGAGTCATCCCTTCGCCGTGAACTCCATGGCCTTCGCGGACGGCCCACCGACATTCGCCGCCGAGGTGCGGAGCGAAGGCGACTACGGCCGCAGCGCCGAAACCGCGATGGCCGACAAGCGCGCCGATTACTTCGAAGCCGGCACCCTCGCCGTGTGGGATGTCGATCCGCTGGCGAAGACGATCACCCTGCACACTCCCGGTGGCGAGGTCACCTTCCGCTCCGGGGAGTTCGCCCACGCCGGCCCCGCGCTACCGGGATGGACGCTGGATGTGGCGCAGTTGTTCGCGTGAGAATCCGCCTTCGCGTCGGGGATTTGCGGAAAGGCGGGCCGACCCTGTCGAGGGTCGGGTGAATTCGGACTCCAGGGACGATGCGGTTGGGAGAGTTTCCGCCACCCGACCCTCGACAGGGTCGGCTCGTCTGGGAAGCATCC
>JAYVTJ010000192.1:0-3896 GCA_043774415.1 Fimbriiglobus sp.
TATCGCCCCGCTTCGCGCCGTCTCCATCGGTCCGCATAGAATGTTTCGCCCCACCCGCTCGATATTCCACCAGCAGCATCGTTTTGATCCCGTGTTTGCCCTTCCAGCTCTCCTCGCCGACGACGGTACCCTTCGCGATCAAGGCGGTCTGTGCGAAGTGCCAAGTCTCGCATGCCAAATCGTTCCGAGGAAGATCACGCCTAGCCCGAGGCCGGACGTGATCCGCCCGCGGAGACCGGCACCGACGTGGCTTTCGAACACCGGAACTCCCCCGCGGATTTCCAGGAGTCTAGAACGGATTCGTCGGCACGTCAAACGCACGAATTGTGATCCGACCGGTTCTTCACTCGACGCGGCACACGACGAGCGTGAGGTCGTCGGTCAGCGGGACGCCGGAAGAAAACGCGATCCGATCCGCGAGGATTTCATCGCGAATCTGAGCGGCGGTTTTCGATGCCGCCCTGGCCATGCATTCCATGATCCGCTCGCTGCCGAACTGCTCGCCGATTTCGTTGCGGGCCTCTTGAAGGCCATCGGTGAAGAACGCGAGCGCATCGCCCGGCTCCAGCGCGATCTCGCGCTCGCTGTAGATCTCGTCCGGCATGATGCCCAGCAAAAAGCCCTGCGCCGTGATCTCCTTCACCGCGCCGGTCGCCGCCCGGCAGAGCACCGGATAGGGGTGCCCGGCATTCGAGTAGCGCAGCACGCGCGTCCGCCGGTTCAGCACGCCGTAGAACGCCGTCACGAAGCGCTCGTCGGCGACTTCCATCAGCCGGAGGTTCATTTCCGAAAGCACCTGCCCGGGACTGTTCGTGTCGTTCGCCACCTCGCCGAAGGCGAAGCGGGCCATCACGGCGACCATCGCCGCCGCGACGCTGTGGCCGCTCGCGTCGGCGATCAGAATGCCGAGGTGATCGGAGTCGGGCGCGGCGAAGTCGTAGTAGTCGCCGCCGAGGTGGTCGAGCGCCGCGTAGTGGAACGCCCACGTCAGCTCGGGCCAGTCGGGCGGCGAGTTCGGCAGCAGCAGTTTCGTCTGCAGGCGACCGGCGGCGCGGAGGTTGTGCAGCGCTTCGGAATCGCGGGCCATCAGTTCATCGTTCGACTGCCGCAGCTCGCGCGTCCGACTCTCGACGCGCTCGTTGAGGTATTCGTTCCGGCGCGTCATCAGCGTCCGCGTCGAGATGAGGCCGATGACGCGGCCCTCTTCGATGACGGGGAGGTGCCGGACGCGCAGGCGTTCGAGGGCCTGGACGGCTTGATCCCAACCGAGGTCGGGGCCGATGGTGTGCGGGGTCGCCGTCATCCACTCCGAGACCGGCAAATCGCGCCAGGCGATGGATTCGACCGCGGCCACCCGGCGGAGCAGGTCGCGCTCGGTGAAGATGCCGAGGAGGCACTGCTGCGCATCGGTCACGATGACCGAGCCGATGCGGCGCCCGTTCATCAGGTCGAGGACTTCGCGGACGGGGCAATCGGCGGGCACGAGGATCGGATCGGTCTGCATCGCCTGCCGGACGGAGAGTTCGGATCGGGGCATGACTCTCCCGGAGTGCGGTGCCGTTCGGCATTCGGAGAAAAAGTACGCCGGCTCCCCGGCCACGGCCGCGCCGCGGAACTACAGTTACCAGTAGTACGATCCCGCGCGATCCGGAGTTCTCCCCGCCCATGCCCCCAACGATCGCCCAAGCGGCCGCGCTGGCCCTCCGCGACGGGCGGATCTGCATGGTGACCTCCCGCAGCGGCCGGCGCTGGGTTCTCCCGAAGGGGCAGATCGAAGCCCACCAATCGCCGCGCGATGCGGCCCTCGCCGAAGCGTGGGAAGAGGCGGGCATTCTCGGCCGCGTGGAACCGGAGCCGCTCGGCGCGTTCGCGTACGAGAAGAACGGCATCCTCCATGAAGTCGCCGTGTATCTGATGACGGTGACGACCGAGCGGAGCGCCTGGCCCGAAGTGAATCAGCGCATCCGCGAATGGGTGCCCGTCGCCGAAGCGCTCGAGCGCATCGAAGAAGAGGAGCTGCGGGTGATCGTGGCGAAGATCGCGGCGGCCGGGCAATCCGAAAGCTGATCGCGCGCAGGCCTCGAATGCTTGCGTGGACTCTTCGCCCCAACGGGGCCGACTTACACAGCCCAAGGCGGAAGCCCTGGGAAGCGAGCGACACCTCCTGCCGCCCTGAAGGGGCCGGCAAGCGACAAGAGGGACGCCGGACCTTCGGGGCGGAATTCATTGTCGATCATGTCCCAGGGCTTCCGCGCTGGGCTATGTAAGTCGGCCCCGTTGGGGCGAAGATCACCTTAGCAGCGGCAGAATCTCCCGATCCGCATCGGCCTCGGATGCGACCGGTGCAACGCCCGTGAACAGCTCCCACGACTCGCGCAGCTCGGCCGACTCCCACGGCGTCAATGTCGTCAGTTCGCCGACGGTCTCCATCTCGAGCATGTCCTCGTTCGAGAACGTCTGGTAGCGCGTCCCGCGATCTGGATAGATCGCCCCGTCACGGTAGTCGAACCGCTTCACGAAAAGCGTACCCGAATTCAGATACCCCACCCAGCCCGCACGGTGGGCGAGGCCGATCTTCGTCGGCCCTTTGGCGGCGTCCTGCTTCAGGAAGATGTATTTCGAACCGAACGTCCAGCGCGGGTCGGCGAAGTCGAAGTAGGGCCAGAGGATCAGTTCTTGGTTCGGAGCGAAGTCGGCCGGGGACTTCGCCCGCTTCGGATGGCCGGGGTGCGGGGCCTTCGCCGGCAGCGGGATGATCTCGATGCCGCCGGGGGCCATCACCGTCGGCCCCCACGGCGCAAGTTCGATCGGCGCCGGGCCGATGTTCGTCACCTTCAGCACGACTTCGACCTTCGTCCCCTTCGGCGACAGTTTGAGGTGCATCTCCTTTTGCACACCATACTCGGTCTCCGGCGGCGCCGTGAACTTCGCGCCGAAGTCGCCGAGCGGCTCCCACTTCACGGGTCGGTTATCCGGGAAGTAGGTGCGTGTGAGGTCTTCCGGGGCGAGCCAGAAGCGGTGGCCGCCGCGGATCTGCCACTCGGCTTCGCCGGTGCCGCCCATCATCTCGTCGTAGTTCTTCATCACGTTGAAGCCGCCCGGCGCGCGGTAGGCGATGACGCGCGGACCGACATCGAGCGTGACGATCAGTTCGGCGGTCGCATTGGCGATCCGGAGGTTGTTCTTCCAGCCGCGGTATTCGACGACTTCGAGCACGCGATTCTCCCGGCGGATGGGACAATGAAAAACCGGGTCGCACCCGTGGTGCCGGCCCGGTTGTGGAGATTCCGAATCCCGTTCGCTCAGGCGCGGACTCGGATCTGGCGGTAGCGTCGAAGGCCGAACAGCCCGACGCCGATCAACCCGAGGATCACCGCCGGGGGCGCAGGGGTTGCAGTCGGAGTGGTCGGAGTGGTGGGCGTCGTCGGCGTCGTCGGATTGGTCGGGGTCGAAGGATTGATGGGGTTCACATCGCTCGGCTTCGACGTATCGCTCCCCGATTGGGGGCTGTTCGAACCGGTATTGCCGCTGCTGTTCGTCCCCGTCGCGACGAGGGGCACTCCGCCGCCGAAACCACTGCCACCGCCGATTCCGCCGCCGCCGAAGCCGCCGCCGAGGGACGGGGCTCGGCCGAATCCACCACCGCCGAGCGAAGGACCGATCGGCCCGAGACCGCCCCCGTTATCCGTTCCCCCGGCCGCAGAGCCGCCGCGCGTGCGGAGGGCGAGTTGCGATTGAGCCACGATGCCGAGATCGTTTCGAATCCCGGTCAAGCGGATGAGTTCCTGCCCCGCGAGCAGCGGGTTGGTCGCGAAAATCGTGTCGTCGCCCGTGAGGCCCTTCAAATAGTTCGCGGCCCGCCCGACGAAAGCCGGTTCGACTTCGCCATTCGGGTA
>JAYVTJ010000193.1:0-20269 GCA_043774415.1 Fimbriiglobus sp.
ATTGTGCTGCGAGAGTGCGGGAAGTGGCGTCACGCGGAGCGTGACCTACGAACGACTCACCATTTCTGATTCCCTGAGATATGGCTCGAGAATATCAGCGAGCTTCATCGCATTGCGCTGAGACCTCACCCCCCGTCCCCCTCTCCGAAGCGGAGAGGGGGTGACTCATCAATTTCGATTCAACTCGCTTGCGATCGTCCGCTGAGAGTGCCACTTCCCGTGTAGAATGACTCCGGTACCGATACCCCGACCCGGAGACAGTCGCATGCGCCGCTCGGCCCTCGCCCTTTCGCTCGCCGCGTTCTGCGGCTTCGCCGCCGCCGAAGACAAAGGCACCCCGGTCAAACTCGCCGGGATCACCGGTACGACCCCCGCCGCCTGGAAGGAAGAAACCCCCTCGAACCGCATGCGGCTCGCGCAGTTCAAGCTGCCCAAGGCCGAGAAGGACAAGGACGACGCGGAACTCGCCGTCTTCGTATCGCCGGGCGGCGGTGGCGTCGATGCGAACCTGAAGCGCCAAGAGGCCAAATTCGAACTGGCCGAAGGGGTGAAGAAGGAGGACGCGATCAAGCTCGAGAAGATCAAAGTCGGCACGTTCGACGGCAAGATGCAGGACATCTCGGGCACGTTTCTGTTCAAGGCCGCACCGTTCGATCCGAACGCGAAGGTGACCAAGAAAGAAGGCTATCGCCAGCTCTATGTGATCTTCGAAGCCAAGGACAGCGAAGTGGTTTCGATGACCCTCGTCGGCCCCGCCGCGACCGTGGAGAAGCACAAGAAGGGCTTCGAGGAATTCCTGAAGTCGTTCAAGTAGAGTCGATTTGTTAGCCCGACGCGTGAGCGACGGTAATTCGCCGCCCACGTTTGCACTTCTCCTATCCGACCTTATCGCTGCAGAATCGCGATTTTACCCAAGAAGGCTTGGGCATCGACCGGACGCTTCTCGATCCCGGTGAGAGTGAGCCAGAACCGCTTGTACTTGCCGGTGCCATCGTCGTCCGTCGCATCGGCCGCGAGCGCATCGCCGGGCGCGCCGTATACGAGATATCGCTTTTTCGGATGACTTCCCGCGACGTACCGCAGCTTCCCGTCAGCATGGCCGCTCACCAATTTGGTCTCGGGTTCCGGCGGCAAACACTGTCGCAGAACGGTGCCGGTGTCGGCGCGGAACAAGATCGAAGAGCCGCTATCGAAGCAGAGCAAATGTCGATCCCCCCACCATGCGATCGCACCGCCCACGAGATTTTTCGGCAGTGGAATGGACATGTCGATTTTCTTGGTCGACACGTCCCAGACGACGACTTCCCGGTCGGTGGGTCTCGTCTCCGGGTACAGGGGGAGATACGTGTAGCAAACCGCCAGACGCTTGCTGTCCGGGCTGAACGCCATGCCTTCCCGCGAAGCCTTCGATCCCGTTCCGGCGGGCGCCAGCGTTTTCGCGATCCGGCCCGTCTCGGTGTCCACGATGACCACGCCGTTGCCATCCTGCAGAGCGAGCGCTCGCCGGTCGGCACTGAGGGCGAAATTCTTCGGCACGTTCGAACTCGGATCGACGAGCAGCCCGATACCGGATTTCTGTTCGGCGGCCATCACATCGTAAATCGCCGTGCGCTCCGGCAGCGACCAGAGAGCGACGCGTCCCCGCAATGTCACCGTCAGCAAACGGTCGTCCGAAAGGAACGCGCACCACTGGAGATAGTCATCGGGCTGGTTCGGCTGTTTGGGGATGGCTGGTTTCCAATCGGTCACCATCCTCTGACCTTCGGGTACCGACCATATGGAAAGCAGCATGCCGATCTTGAGGCCCGGCAGCCGATCCGACTGCATCACCGCCAACCGGGTACCGTTCGGGCTGAGAAACATCGCGTGCGGAGCCTCGACTCCGGCGAGTTCAAAACTCCCGGTCCGCCGCCCCGAAAGTATTTCGAATGAGTCGCACCGGTACGGCGCCCCCGCGACCACCGCGAGCACATTCTCCGAATGGAGCGCTCGGGATGCGGAGCCTTTGCTGTCGATTTCCACCGAGGCCGCGGGAGCCGCGAGCAACGTGCCCGCGCCGCCTCCGGGATTCCGCAGATCGATCGTCCCGGCTCCCACCCCTTGGGTCGCTTGGGCTTGGACATCGGATCCCCTCCGCGATTTGACGAGGAGGAAAACGCCGATGGCGACGGCGATTAAAAGGACAAGCGCGCCTCCGACAGCGAGAGCGATGATCGGAACTCGTCTGCGCGCGGGCTTCTTCGACATACGCTTCGAAGCCGATCTCGTTCCGACTTTGAATTTGGCACCGCATTCCTCGCACCGGATGCGCGCACCGTGAGATTCATCCCGGGTCCTGACGTCGGCATCGCATTCGGGGCAAGCGACATAGTTGGGCAACTGCTACTCCTCTGTGTGCGAAACATGTCCCGGGGTGTACCGACCGACCTCTCACCGTCCGAAGTGCTTCCGCGCGTCGTCCCGCACCAGCGTCAGGATTCCCCAGAGGCCCACGATGGCGCCGGGGAAGCAGCATGCATGATTGAAGTTGAGCATCGCCGCGATGCACGCCAGCAGGGCAATCCAGTAGCCCCGGCCGCGCAGAATCAGGAAGCCGCCGAGCGCCACGAGTAGGCTGACTCCGCCGAAGATCGAATTGACCGGCACGACCCACGGTGCCCACGCCTTTGCGATCGTCTCATTTCTCATTTCGACGACACCCGCCGCCGCCGCTTGCCCGCCCACGACGGCGATCAGATCGATGGTCGTCGGCTCCTCGTTCGGATTCGCCTTCTTCGTCTCCTTCGGCCCGGACATTTCGTCGAGGTTGTTGAGGTCCCCGACTTGGCGCCGGGCCTGCTCGATGTCGGCACCGGGCCGTGTGTACGCATCGGCCGCGATGTAACCGTTTGCGAAGACCCCCGCGGTGCCGAGTACCAGCAGTGCTACGGCGGGGACGAGCAGCATCCGCGGAAGCCGGGCCCCGGCGTGGAGGACGACCGGGGTCGTCGGTTCGCCATCGGCGTCGAGCGTGACCCCGATGGCGCTGCGGCAGTGCGGGCAGGAGAGCGGCTGGCCGATCGCGTTCAGCGGGAGCCGGAGCGACTTCCCGCACGGCGCGTGCGGGCAGGTGATGACGGTGTACGACATTCCTTTGGGCTACGGAAACCGACCGGCCCGGTCAATTCGCGCCGGCGCCGCGGGTGATCTTGAACTCGTCGATCCCCGAGAGCCGCTTCTTCACGCCCTTCTCGGACGAATCGATTTCGAACTGCCGCTTGACATCGGAATCGACGATCATCCCGGTATCCTCTTCGACGAGCACCATCCCCTTGACGCTGCCGGTCGCGCTTCCGGGGGCGGCGCCCGCCATCGGCCCGATGGTCCCCTCGACGCGGATCACCGCTTCGCGCCGTCCGCCGCGCTCGCGGGTTCCGAGGTACGTGTATTTGATCTCCTCGCGGAAGGCGTACTCCTTGGCCTTCGGTTTCACCGCGGGAATTCCCGGCTTGCCGCCGCCCGGCGCGAGCGCGTCGCCGTTTTCGAAGGCGAGCTTCAAATTCCGGGCGCCGTTCCAGGTGAAGCCGGGCGTGACCTTTTTGTTCGGCAGCCCGATCGACGTCTCCTGGAGCGTCTCGACCAGATCTTGGCCCAGGTTCAGGTAGAGCGCCTTGAGGCGCGGATCGGCGATGTTGAACGTCTGCACGAGCAGGTTGAAGAGTTCGCCGGTGCGGCTGACGTTGCCCGTCGCCGTCACGAATTTGATCCCCTCGTTGATGAAGTCGGTCAACTGCTTCGGGAGGACCGACTCCTTCGTGCCGCGCTTCACTTTCAGTTCGAGGGAATCGAAGCGGTAGCCGACCTTCGCCTGCGAGGTCGTATCGCCCGGCGCCGCCCGCGTGATCTCCTCGGTGAGGTTGACCGTTTCCTGGAGCAGCACCTGCCGCTCGGTCTCGGTGCCTTCGCCGTCTTCGAGCTGCTGGAGGTCGCTGCTGCGGGTGACGGTCATGGCGCGCTTCGTGCCGGGCTTGAAGCGGGCCGTCAGTTCGGAATCGCGGCGCTCGTACGGCGGCCCCGAGAGCTTCACGGCATTGCCGCCCATCCAGCGCTTCGTGACGAGCGCATTGGAGTAGTACGGCTGGCTGAAGTAGATTCGGCCCGGCTGCTGCGCCGGGTAGATGAGTTCGCCTGTGGCGATCTGCTTCTCGGGACTGTACGTCAGCTTCACTTCGACGAGATCGGCATCGGTCGCCTTGGGCATCCGCTCGTCGCCGGGCGACCGCGGCGCATCCTCGGCTTCGCCGACCCAGCAGGCGATGCCGACCTCTTTGAGTTGTCGGCGCGGGTCGAGGCAGTTCGCCGTCACCGGCACGTGGACCTTGCCCCCTTCGGTGAAGGCGGCGCCGTACTCGATTCCGGCGACGCGGCCCGCGGTGAGGCCGAGGACGTACTGCGTCGGCACGCCGTAGGCGATGTTCGTGAGCCGGCCTTCGGAATCGAGATCGACGCGCACCGACACGGCGATCACTTCGCCCTCGCCGTCGCAGATCGGGCCGCCCGAGTTGCCGTGGACGATCCCCCCTTGCACCTGCACCGTGTAGAGGTCGCCGAAGGCGTCTTTGCGGAGCGCCTGCACTTTCGTCTCGCTGATGGTCACGGTCGGCGGTTCGTCGCTGCGGTTTTTCTCCGAGAGCCGCCGACCGCCGGGATAGCCGAGCGCCCAGATCTTCTCGAGGCGCGCCAGGTTCTCGGAGGGGCGGATCTTCAGCGGCTTGGGCAGGTCCTTCTCGTTGATGATCTCGAGCAGGGCCAAGTCCATGTCGCGGTCCACGGCGAGGATCTTCACCTTCGCCCCTTCGAACTTCCGCTGCTTCCCCTTCTCGCCGGGATCGACGTAGACCGTGATCTTCTTGGGCTCTTTGCTGCCGGGCACTTTCATGCCGAGGACGTGCGCGTTCGTCACGATCAGGCCGGGTTCGAGGCCGAACCATCCGGAGCCGGAGCCGCCGCCGCCGCGCTGATCTTCGACTTCGATGTACACCGTTGCGCGGGACATCCGATCGAGCGTCGGGCCGTCCGGGGAATCGCGCCGGGCAATGGGCTTCGGATCGACGGGCTTCGGGTCAACCGGCTTCGGATCAATCGGTTTCGGATCGACGGGTTTCGGATCGACGGGTTTCGGATCGACCGGTTTGGGGTCGGGCTTCGTCGGAGGCGGCCCCTCCGGTGTCGTCGGCTGCGCGGTGCCCGGATCGGGCTGGGTCGGCATCGTCGAAGCGAGAATCGGAGCCGTCGTCGCGGCGGCTTTGGTGTCCTTCAAGGCGAAGTACGCGCCGCCCGCCGCGAGGCCGAGCACGAGGAGCAGTCCGAACCCGCCGAAGGCGAGCAGGGGCAGCATCGACTTCTTCTTCTCGGATTTCGCACCCTTCTTGCGCAGACGCGGATCGTCATCCCCGTCCTCATCCCGATCCTCGTCTTCGACGACGAGTTTCTTCTTCGGCTTGGCGGCGGGTGCGGCTTTGGCCATCGGCGCGGCTTTGGAGACCGGCGCTGCGGTGGCCTTCGCCAGCGGCACGCGGACGGTTTCGTCGCACTCCTCGCAGGCGACCGACTTCCCGGCGCGGCTGTCCGGCGCGGCGAACTTGTGCCCGCATTCCCCACAGGTGACTCGGATGGCCATCGCTGCCTCGCAGATGAATCGGAGGGATGATCGAAAGGAAGTTTAACCGGCCCGCAGCCCGGCGGCGAAGGAATCGGCGGAATTGCGCGGCGGCGCGCGATTCTCCCGCATTATAATCGAGTGGGTCGTCCACCCCCGAACCGTTCCGATTTCCCGTCGCCCGTGCAAGGTTTCCCCCATGCGAACTTGGGTTTTCTGCCTGCTCGCCGCCGCGTTCGCGGTTCCGTTCTCCGCCGCGGCGGAGCCGGATGTGAAGTACGAACGCATCAAGAAGGACATCGACTACCTCGCCGGGGACGAGTGCCAGGGCCGCGGTTTGAAGACCGAAGGACTCGGGAAAGCCGGCGACTACATCGCCACGGCCTTCAAGGATTCGGGGCTGAAGTCCGCGTTCAAAGATGGCTCGTACTTCCAGAAGTTCACCGTCTACGGTCGCGGCAAACTCGGCACTTCGAATACCCTCGCGCTCGTCCAGGGCGACGCGGCGAAGGAACTCAATATCAAGGACGACTTCACCGCGACCGGGGCGTCGGGTGCCGGCAAGAAATCGACGGGTCTCGTCTTCGTCGGCTACGGCATCACGAGCCTGGAGCCGAAGTACGACGACTACATCGGCATGGACGTGAAGGGCAAGACCGTCGTCGTCCTCCGCCGCACGCCCAAGGCCGATGAGAAAAAGCCCCCGTTCGAGCAGACCGGCGAAGATTCGCCCGCCGTCCTCACGAGCAAGATTCAGAACGCGATCGCCCACGGCGCCGTTGGCATTTTGTTCGTCAGCGATAGGGGGACCGCGGCCAAAACCGACCCGCTCATGGAGGCCGACCGCACGGCCGGGAGTTTCTTCGATGGCCCGGTCTTCCACGTCAAGCGCGACGTTCTCGACGAACTCGTGAAGGCTCAGAAAGACAAGTCGCTCGTCGAAATCGAAGAGGCCATCGACAAGGATCTGAAGCCGTTCAGCTTCGAGTTGAAGGGCTGGAAAGCCGCGACCGAAGTGACGGTCGTCCGCGATCTCTACCCGACTCGGAACGTGATCGGGGTCAGCGAAGGGGCCGGCCCGCTCGCCGACGAGACCATCGTCATCGGCGCCCATTACGACCACCTCGGCAAAGGCGAGAGCGGCACCCTCGCCAAAGGCGAAGCTAAGACCCTCACGCATTACGGCGCCGACGACAACGGCTCGGGCACGACGGGGCTTCTCGAACTCGCCCGCCGCTACGGCAAGATGAAGGATCGCAAAGGCCGGCGGATCGTCTTCGTCGCGTTCAGCGGCGAAGAGCAGGGGCTGTTCGGCTCGATCCACTACTGCAAGGAACCCCCCTTCCCGCTCGACAAAACCAAGTTCATGATCAACATGGACATGATCGGCCGGATGGTCGCTGTCGAAGAGAAGATGGGCGATGGCAATCCGAAGAAGGATCGCATCGTCGTCTACGGCACCGGCACGACAGCCGACCTCGACAAGCTCGTGGATGCGACCAACAAAACCTTCGAGTTCAAACTCCTGAAGATCCCCGGCGGCAGCGGGCCGAGCGATCACGCGTCGTTCTACTCGAAGAAAATCCCCGTGCTCTTCCTCTTCACCGGCACGCACAAGGACTACCACAAACCGACCGACACGCCGGACAAGATCAACCTCGCCGGGCTGATGAAGGTCGTCGATTTCGCCGGGGTCTTCGCGGAGCACTACTCGACCACGACCGACGCGGTCGCCTATCTGAAAACCAAAGGGGGCGGTGAAGACCCCACCGATACGAGCCCGCGGGTAACGGGCAAACTCCCGCGGATGGGCATCGCGCCCGGAAACTACGGCGAACTCGACGGCGGCGTGCTGGTCGCGGCCGTGTCCGAAGGCGGCCCCGCCGAAAAGGCGGGCGTATTGGAGAACGATGTCATCGTCGCCATCGCCGGGCTGCCCGTGAAGGACATCGACACCTACATGGCCGCGATGTCGGGCCAGAAGGTCGGCGTGGAGGTCGAGGTGACGATCCTCCGCAAGGACAAAAAGATGACGGTGAAGATCGTGCCGGTGAAGTGAGGTGAGAGACATCGTGTAGATTCCCGGCGCTTTTTTCGGCAGTTCCGTTCGGTTTGCCTTGACGCCCCGGCGGCAATCCTTACATTCAAGGGTTCCCGAATGGGTCGGGTTGCGGTTCCCGCATCCAAGTTTTGGTCTGGAGGTCGGTGTGGCCGCTGCCAACGAACGAATCCGAATCCGCATGGAAGGCTACGATCACGAAGTGCTCGACCGCACCGCGGCCGAGATCGTGGACACGGCCCAGCGCACCGGCGCCGAAGTGCACGGGCCGATCCCGCTGCCGACCCGCATCGAGCGCTATACGGTTCTCCGGTCGCCCCACATCGACCGGAAAAGCCGCGAGCAGTTCGAAATCCGGACGCACAAGCGGTTGATCGATATCCTCCAGCCGACGGGCAAAACGATCGAAGCCCTCAACAAGGGCCTCAGCCTGCCGCCGGGGATCGACATTAAGATCCGCGTGATGGGCAGCTCGAAGGGTTGATGATTGAAGAATTGAAGCCCGCCTCGGCGGGGCTGCGAATAGTCCTGATGAGGTTTGCGTTTTCGAACCAGAACTGCAGGGCTTCGGGTCTGCCGAATCAGTGCGGTCGGGTTCCCCAAACCCCCGCCCCGGCGACAAAGACCCGCCCGCCGCAAGGTGGACGGCCCTGACCGCTGGAAGCTCCGCCGGCAATCGCCGTGCTATGAGTGAATCCCAGTCGGATATTGTGCCAGATCGGCCGCGAACCGGCCCCTTGGCTCTGCGAGGTATTTGCGAATGGCCGAAACCGACACCGCTCCGGCGAATGCGTACATCCGCGAATTGACCGCGTCGATCAGCATCCCCGTGGTCAGCAAGACCGGGGAAGTCATCGGTTCGGTTGAGATCGATCCGGCCGAGTTCGGCGGCAAGATCAGCCGCCAGCTCCTGCACGAAGCGGTGCTGATGTTCCGGGCCAACCAGCGGGCCGGGACGCACCACACGCTCCGCCGCGGCCAAGTGGCCGGGAGCACGAAGAAGATCTTCAAGCAGAAGGGCACGGGCAACGCTCGCGCCGGGACGAAGCGGACGAACAAGCGCGTCGGGGGCGGTACCGCGAAGGGCCCGAAGCCGCGCGACTACGAATACCACCTGCCGAAGAAGGCCGTGCGGGCCGCGACCCGCATGGCGATCCTCAGCAAATTCGCCGACGGCGAAGCGTACATCGTCGAAGACTTCGCGATGACCTCGCCGAAGACGAAGGACATGGCCCTCGTGCTCAAGGCGATCAAGGTCGGCAAGAAGGTCGCCAAGACGATGGTCGACGGCGTCGAGCAAAACGTCGAAAAAGACGTCTCGCTGTTCGACACGACGGTGCTCATCGGCACCGAGGCGAACGATGCGAACGTGTACAAGTCGGGCCGGAACATCGAAGGCGTGAAGGTGATGCCCGCCGCCGAGTTCAACGCGTACACCGTGCTCAAACAGCGTCGATTGCTGCTGACCCGCGGCGCCCTGCAACTTCTGCGGGACAAGGGTAAACCGGCCGAAGCCGCGAAGTAGAAGCGATACACGAGACAGTACGACAACGACGCGCAGTTGAGGATTTGCGATGGCCACGACGCGACCGAAACCGAAACGCTACCTCCGTCGGAAAGCCGCGCGTTTGCCGTGCGTCCACGGAACGGCCGGCATTGAGCTGCGTCCGCACCAAGTGCTGATCCGACCGCTCGTGACCGAAAAAGGGACGCACCAGAGCAGCAAGTACAACGCGTACTCGTTCGAAGTGAACCCGTTGGCCAACAAGATCCAGATCGCGGCGGCCGTGGCGGAACTGTTCAACGTGAAGGTCGAGAAGGTCCGCACGCAGACCCGCAAGGGCAAGCACGCCCGCTACCGCCAGGTGATGGGCGTCCAGCCCGACTGGAAGAAGGCCATCGTGACCCTCGACGCGAACGACAAGATCGATTTCTTCTAATTTCGGATTTGGGATTTCGGATTGCGGATTTGAAGAAGTCTATTCGGTGATCGATCAGTACACGCGGAGCGGGGAAAGCGGTTTCGGACAATCCGAAATCCGCAATCCCAAATCCGAAATTGGGGTGCACGATGGGCGTCCGCAACTACAACCCGACATCCGCCGGCCGCCGGGGCGGCTCGGTCTCGGATTTCTCGGAATGTACGAATCCGAAGGTCAACGCGCCCTACAAGCCGCTGCTCGTCCGTTTGAAGAAAACGGGCGGCCGCAACAACCAGGGCATCACCACGTCGCGCTTCCGCGGCGGCGGTCACAAGCAGATGCTCCGCCTCGTGGACTTCAAGCGGAAGATGGACGGCGTCGAAGCCACCGTGCTCACGGTCGAATACGATCCGAGCCGCTCGGCCCGCGTCGCCCTGATCCAGTACGCCGACGAAGTGCAGACGAAGAAATACATCCTCGCTCCGGACGGTTTGAAGGCCGGCGATAAAGTGAACTCCGGCGAGACTGCCGAACCCCGCCTCGGCAACTGCCTGCCGCTCTCGAAGATCCCGCTCGGCCTCACGATTCACAACGTCGAAATGACGCCCGGTCGCGGTGGTCAGATCTGCCGCTCGGCCGGCTGTTCGGCGACGCTGATGAACCGCGAAAAGGAATGGGCGCTCGTGACGATGCCGAGCGGCGAAGTCCGGCGGATCTCGGCCAAGTGCCGGGCGACCATCGGCTCGGTGTCGAATCCGGATCACATGAACATCAGCCTCGGGAAGGCCGGCCGCAAGCGCTGGATGGGCCGCAAGCCCCACAACCGCGGCATGGCGATGAACCCGACCGACCACCCTCTCGGCGGCGGCGAAGGCCGGGCTAAGGGCGGCGGTCACCCGTGCGGGCCGACGGGCGTGTCGTCGAAGGGCGGCAAGACGCGGAGCAAGAAGAAGCCTTCGAATTCGAGCATCGTCCGCCGGCGTCCCTCGGGCCGGTTCCAGCAGCACAATGGATGACCGATTTCGGATTTGGGATTGCGGATTTCGGATTTGAAGACAGGACTTGGGTTGACGGTGTTCGGATTGTTTTCAATCCGAAATCCGCAATCCCAAATCCGAAATGGGAGCAAAAATGGGTCGGTCGCTGAAAAAAGGCCCGTACGTCGACATGCGGCTGTTCGCCAAAGTCGAAAAACTGGGCAAGAAGGAAGCCTTCAAGACTTGGTCGCGCGATTGCACGATCGTGCCCGAGTTCGTCGCTTCGACGTTCCTCGTGCACAACGGCAAGACGTTCGTGAAGGTCTACGTCACGGAAGAAATGGTCGGCCACAAGCTCGGCGAATTCTCACCGACGCGGACCTTCCGGGGTCACACCGCCGGTAAGGCCAAGGCCGCCGCGGCCGGAGCGAAGTAACACCCGCCCGACTCCACCCGGAGTTGGACCGACCGATTTGGAACGCGAACATCGAACCCCCGGCGACCGCCATGATTTATGTAGCCAAGCACCGCTTCGCCGACGTCGCGCCCCGCAAGATGCGGCCGATTGCGCAGATGATCCGCGGCATGAATATCGACGAGGCCATCGAGGCTTTGAAGTTCGTCCACAATCGCGGCGCCCGGCTCATCGAGGCCGTCGTCAAGAGCGCCGTCGGCAACGCCGAAGATCTCGGCTGCCGCAGCCTCGAAGATCTGGTCGTCACCGACTGCCGGATCGACGGGGCACCGATGTTCAAGCGGATTCAACCCCGCGCCCGCGGCACGGCCTTCGGCATCAAGCGCAGGCTCGCCCACATCATCGTGGGCCTGACCGACCCGACGGCGGATGTCGATCTGCCGCCGATGCATTCCGCCGCCACCGCGCCGGTGCCGGTGCCCGCGACGGTCGATGCGCCTGCCCTCGGGGCCGCGCCGGTGGAAACCGCCACGGCCCCCGCCGAACCCGCCCCCGTCACGGGCGCCTGAATAAAACCCCGGCCGGGCGGCCGGGACCCGCGAGGGTCGAACCGCCCGGATGTGTCACCCGAGATCGCAGGATAAAGGGCTTCGGCTATGGGTCAGAAAGTTCGCCCGACCGGCTTCCGCGTCGGCATCATGACCGACTGGGCCAGCGCGTGGTACGCGAACAAGCGCGACTTCTCGGAGCTGCTCATCGAAGACTTCCGCATCCGGAAGTTCATCGCGGCGTACCTCACGAAGACGAAGGACCGCAAGGAGCAGCGTCCGGCCATCGCCAAGATCCGCATCGAGCGGACCCGCGAGCGCGTCAGCGTCATGGTTTACAGCAGCAGGGTCGGGGCGATCATCGGCAAAAAGGGCGAGAAGATCGACAAGCTGACGAAGGCCCTCGAGAAGCTCACCCGCCGGCACATCGAAGTGAAGACGATCGAAGTGACCCGGCCCGAGATCGACGCCCAGATCATCGCCGAGGACATCGCCGAGCAACTGGAAAAGCGGTCGAGCTTCCGCCGCACCATGAAGACCGCGATGCAGCGGGCGATGGAAGGCGGGGCGAAGGGGATCAAGCTGCAACTGTCTGGCCGACTCGGCGGGGCCGAAATGGCCCGCTGCGAGAAGAGCATGGACGGCAGCATCCCGCTCTCGACCCTGCGGGCGAAAGTCGATTACGGCTTCACCGAAGCGTCGACGCCGCAGGGCAACATCGGCATCAAGTGCTGGGTGAACAACGGCGACTTCGTGACCGGCGAAATCAACGACACGACCGACGCCGGTGCGGGCGGGCTGAAGCGTCCGCAGCGCCGCCGCCGAGGCTAGCGCGATTGCGGATTTGGGATTGCGGATTTCGGATTTTCAGAGGGTGCGACACTCTGGAAATGAAGACACGGGAGCGCGGATGAGGGCAATCGATTTCGGAGCAATCCGAAATCCGAAATCCCAAATCCGCAATGGAGACTCAAGATGCCTTTGATGCCGAAGCGGGTCAAGTTCCGCAAGAATCAGCGCCAGGTGATCCGCGGCAAAGCGGCCAAGGCCAAGTACCACGGCGCGATCAAGGGCAACGCCACCCGCGGCAACTACGTCGCGTACGGCGACTACGGATTGCAGGTGCTCGAAGGCGGCTGGATGTCGGCCGAAGTGATCGAAGCCGGGCGGATCACGATGACGCGGTTCGTGTCGGGCGAAGGCCGGTACTACATCCGGGTCTTCCCGCACAAGTCGGTCACCTGCATCCCCGCCGAAACGCGGATGGGCAAGGGCAAGGGCGAACCCGAATACTGGGCCGCCGTCGTCAAGGCCGGCATGGTGGTGTTCGAAATCGGCGGCTTGCCCGAGGCGGCCGCGAAGGACGCCCTGGCCCGCGTCGCCTACAAAATGCCGTTCAAATGCCGGTTCGTCTCGCGCCGGCCGAACGTTTAACACTCGAAAGTGGATGCCCCGATATGAAGACCGGCGACCTGCGGAACATGAGCGACGAGCAGCTCGCGCTCACGCTCGGCGAGACCGAAAAGCACCTGTTCCAGCTCCGCTTCCAGTCGGCCACCGACCGCCTGGAAACGCCGAGCGAGATCCGGAAGGCGAAGCGCGCCATCGCCCGCATCAAGACCCTCCAGCGGCAGCGCCAGCTCGTCGCCTTCGGCAAGGTTCCGGATGCGGAACTCTCGACCCAGCTCGCCGGACTTCAAGCGAAAATCGAAGGGCCGGGCAAGCGCCGGTTCAAGCGGGCCATCGTCCGAATCGAAACGATCCAACACGAGCGTGCGGCCCAGAAGGGGAGCGGTAAGTAATGGCGGACACCAGCCCAGCAGCGACGGCGACCGAGACCCCAACGAGCGACGGCCGGCTCGTCCACGGGATCGTGACCAGCGACACGATGAACAAGACCCGCCGGGTCGAAGTTCAGCGGCTCGTGCGCCACGCGAAGTACGGCAAGTTCATCAAGAAGCGCACCGTCTGCTACACGCACGACGAAGCGAACGAATCGCACCTCGGCGACACCGTCGAGATCCGCGAATCGCGGCCGCTCTCGAAGACGAAGCGCTGGACGCTCATCCGGATTCTGACGAAGGCCCCGAGCCGCACCGTCGCCAACCTCGAAGGCGCCGTCGCCGGCAGCCAGTTGCCGAGCGACGCCACACCCGCTAAGTAAACAGGCCGACCGCGGTCGAACGAACCGGAAGCGAACCCATGATCCAGATGTATTCCTACCTCGACGTCGCCGACAACACCGGCGCGAAAGAGGTCATGTGCATCCAGGTGCTCGGCGGCACGAAGCGCCGCGTGGCCTACCTGGGCGATGTGATCCGCGCCAGCGTCCGCAAGTCGCTACCGGGCGGCGAAGTGAAGAACGGCGACGTGATCAAGGGCGTGATCGTCCGCACGAAGATCGCGACCCGCCGCGAGGACGGCAGCTACGTCCGCTTCGACAGCAACGCCCTCGTGCTGCTCGACAACGACAACAACCCGCGCGGTACCCGCATCTTCGGCGCCGTCCCCCGCGAGCTGCGGGCGAAGTTCAACAAGATCATCAGCCTCGCGAACGAAGTGGTTTGAAGTAGTGGTCACTGGGCAGTGGTCGGTGGTCGGAAATACCGCCGGATCGCTGCTTGTTGACCACCGGCCTATGCCCACTGATTTTTCTAACCACCGACCACTGCCCACTACCCACTGATTCCCATGTTTATCCGCAAAGACGATCTGGTGGCGATCCTCGCCGGCGACGACAAAGGCAAGCGCGGCAAAGTCCTGCGCATCCTCCGCGAGGAGGGCAAGGTCGTCGTCGAAGGGATCAACCGCGTCTACAAGCACATGAAGCCGTCGAAGCGGAACCCGCAGGGCGGGCGCCTCTCGAAAGAGATGCCGGTCGCGGTGTCGAACGTCGCCCTCATCGACCCGACCACGAACGCCCCGACCCGCGTCGGCGTCCGCTTCACGGCCGACGGCGCCAAGGAACTCTACGCGAAGAAGAGCGGCGCGCTGATCCGCCAGATCACCAAGCCGAACCCGAAGTACGCCCCCAAGAAGTAGCCTCTCACCCACACTCCGGACCTCGACCCCGCCCGTCTCAATGGGTGGGAATATTGGGTCTCGCCAGGAAGATGATCATGGCCCGCCTGCTGGACAAGTACACGAAAGAAATCGAGCCCGCGCTGCTGGAGAAGTTCGGCCGCAAGAACAAGCTCAGCCTGCCCCGGCTCAAGAAGATCTGCCTGAATATGGGCGTCGGCAAGGCGCTCCAGGACAAGAACCGCATGACGGAAGCGGCCGAGCAGCTCGGGCTGATCGCCGGTCAGAAGGTGCAGGTCACGAAGGCCAAGCAGTCGGTCAGTGCGTTCCGCCTCCGCCAGGGCTACGACATCGGCTGCCGCGTGACGCTCCGCGGCAAGCGGATGTACGAATTCCTCGACCGCCTCATCAACCTCGCACTCCCCCGTATCCGCGACTTCCGCGGGGTGAACCCCAAGAGCTTCGACGGCAACGGCAACTACAGCATGGGCCTCTCGGAGCAGCTCGTGTTCCCCGAGATCGACCCGGACAAGGTCCACTTCACGCAGGGGATGGACATCACCATCTGCACCTCGGCGGTGAACGACGAAGAAGCCCACATCATGCTGAAGTTGTTCGGCATGCCGTTCCGCGAGTAGCCCCATTTCGGATTTGGGATTGCGGATTTCGAATTTGCAGAATGGGGCGCGGATTGGCCGCGCCGATGGTGGTTGAGTTCCTACACTGAAAGATTCCCGCGGAACGGCCTGCTCACGGTGACCATCACCGCCCGAGTCGGAACGCCGCGAACTGGCGAAAGCCCCGAGGTCGCTCGATGTCCACCGACGCTAAGATGGCCCGATTCCGCAAGCAGATGGCGTCGCTCGCCGCGCACAAGCTCGAGATGGCCAAGCCCGAAGAGCAGCGCGACAAGGCGAAGGTCATGCGGCCGCGCGATCTGATCCGCATCCGCAACCGCTGCACGCTGACGGGCCGCAGCCGGGCCGTCCTCCGGAAGTTCGGCGTCTGCCGGATCATCTTCCGCGACATGGCCAGCGACGGCCTCATCCCCGGTGTCCGCAAGGCGTCTTGGTAAATCCGTCGGGTTCCGGGTCTCGGGAATCGGGTTTCGCAGATTGCGAACTCGTCTCGATTCGATCCGAACTCGACCTGCGTATGAATTGCTTCCGAGACCCGGAACCCGATACCCGGAACCCGACCTATGATGACCGACCCCGTGGCCGACATGCTGACCCGGATCCGCAACGCGAGCAACGTCGAGCGGCCCTTCGTGGACATGCCCGCGACGACGCTCAAAGTCGCCATCGCCAAAGTGCTGGTCGATGAGGGCTTCATCACCGGCTACCGCACCGGCAAGTACGCCGCGGCCGATGCCGGCAAGGAATTCACCGAGATCGCCGACTTGGGCGTCGCCCACGTCACGCTCCAGGTCTTCCTGAAGTACGGCCCGGACGGCGAGCGCGTGATCCGCAAGATCGACCGCTACTCGAAGCCCGGTCGGCGCGTCTACCGGAGCTACACGGAAATCCGCCGCGTGCTCGACGGCTTGGGCATCGCGATCATCAGCACGAGCCGCGGCGTGATGAGCGACCGCCAGGCCCGCAAGGCCAAAGTCGGCGGCGAGATCCTCTGCACCGTTTGGTGATTGGCAGGTCACGCTCCGCGTGACGCAGGGATGAATCGAGCTTTCGGAATTGTGCCGGTGGCGTCATGCGGAGCATGACCTCCGAGAGTGGTGATCCGCGGTTGGTAGGTCACGCTCCGCGTGACGCAGGGATGAATCGAGCTTTCGAAATTGAAATGTAGTGTCATGCAGAGCATGACCTACGAGGACCGATTTCAAAGTTCCGAGTTGACCCCCGAGCCGCGCGATGCGGACTCCGGAACTCGGAACCGAGGGTTTTCAGATGAGTCGGATCGGCAAGCAGCCCGTGGTGATCCCCGCCGGCGTGAAGGTGAACGTCGCGGGCACGACCGTCAAGGTCGAAGGTCCGAAGGGCGCCAAGCTCGAGTTCACGCACCACCCTGCGATGAAGCTGAAGGTGGACGCGAACTCGATCCTCGTGGAGCGCCCCGACGACGCCCGCCAAAACCGCGCCCTCCACGGCCTCACCCGCGCGCTCATCAACAACATGATCGTCGGCGTCACCACCGGCTACACGAAGAAGCTCAAGATCGAAGGCGTCGGCTATCAGGCCACGATGAAAGGGACGGCGGTCGAACTGACCGTCGGCTTTGCCAACCGCATCCTGCACGCTCCGCCCGCGGGCATCACGGTCGCCGTGCCCGATCCGACGACGATCCTCGTCAGCGGTTCGGACAAGCAGCGCGTCGGCCAGTTCGCCGCCGAGATCCGGGCGAGCAAGAAGCCCGAGCCGTACAAGGGCAAGGGCGTCCGCTACGAAAACGAAGTCGTCCGCCGCAAGGAAGGCAAGTCCTTCGCCGCCAGCAAGTAATTCGGTTCCCGCAAACTCGGAACTTGGAACTCGGAACTCGGAACGGAACTATGGACGCCAACAAGAAAAAAGCGGTGCAGGGCCAGCGGCGGAAGTACCGCGTCCGCAAAGCCATCCGCGGCACGGCCAGCAAGCCGCGGCTGTCGGTCTTCCGCAGCAACCTGCACATCTACGCCCAGCTCATCGACGACGAGAACATGGTCACGGTCGCCGCGGCCTCGACGAGCGACAAGGCCGACAAGGTGACGAAGGGCGGCAACATCGCCGCGGCCGTCGTCGTCGGCAAGAAGCTTGCCGAGAAAGCCAAGGCCAAGGGGATCTCCCAGGCGGCCTTCGACCGCGGCGAGTATCGCTTCCACGGCCGCGTGAAAGCGCTGGCCCGCGCCGCGACCGAAGCAGGCTTGGTCTGCACCGGCCTCACCGATGCGGCCCCGAAGGCGCCGAAGGAAGCGGCCGCGGCACCGGCTCCGAAGAAAGAGAAGAAGGACAAAGGCGAGAAGGGCGAAAAGGGCCAAGGCTGAAAACGATAACGGCGGGCGTCCGCGTCCGATAGACTCACACCAACGACCCGCAGCGGCTGACCCGCCGGGATCAACGGGGATCGATTTATGGCGAACGAACAGGGCGGTGGCGGACGCGGTGGCAGCGGCGGCGGTCGGGGCCGCGGCGGCGACGACCGCGATTCGCGCGAGCAGGGGATGGTCGATTACCTCGTGAAGATCCGCCGCAGCGCGTGCGTGGTCAAGGGGGGTCGCCGCTTCAGCTTCAACGCCCTCGTCGTCGTCGGCGACAAGCTCGGCAAGGTCTCTTTCGGCTACGCCAAGGCGAACGAAGTGCCGCCCGCCGTCGAGAAGGCGATCAAGGAAGGGGAGCAGATGGCCCGCCGGGCCAAGAAGCTCCAGCTCAAAGACAAGACGATCCCGCACCGCGTCATCGGGAAGTTCGGCGCGAGCCGCGTGATTCTGGTGCCCGCCGGTCCCGGGACCGGCGTCAAGGCCGGCCCTGGTGTGCGCGAAGTGCTCCAGGCCGCCGGCATCGAGAACATCCTCACGAAAACCCACGGCAGCACGAACCCGATCAACCTCGTGAAGGCCACCATCAACGGGCTGAAGCAACTCCGCACCCGCGAGACAGTCGCCAGCCTCCGGGGAGTGCAACTCTAATGGATCTCACCACACTCTCCGACGGCCTGCACAAGCGCAAGCTCAAGAAGCGCGTCGGCCGCGGCGTCGGCTCCGGTCACGGCAAGACGGGCAGCCGCGGGCACAAGGGCCAGTTCGCCAGCGCCGGCTCGGCCAAACCGAACCCGCTCTTCGTCGGCGGCCAGACGATGCTCCACCGCCGCATCCCGAAGCGCGGCTTCTCGAACGCGACCTTCGCCAAAGATTGGGCCATCGTCAACGTCCGTGACCTCGACGAGCTGTTCGCCGTCGGCGAAGCGATCGACATGGCCTCGCTCAAAGCGAAGCGCCTCGTGGTCGGCACCTTCGACGGCGTCCGCGTTTTGGGCGAAGGCGAAGTGACCAAGAAGCTCACCGTGAAGGCCAACCACTTCACGAAGTCGGCCCGCGAGAAGCTCGAAGCCCTCGGCGGCACCTGCGAGCTGATCGCCCCGCCGAAGAAGCCCGTCCGCAACAAGATGGGCCAGGGCAACCGCGCCAAGAAGAAGTGGCCCGAAGGAACCTGAGTCGATTGCGGATTTGGGATTGCGGATTTCGGATTTTCAGGATGGGCCCGCGACGTTCCCCGAATCCGAGTTTTCAAATCCGAAATCCCAAATCCGAAATCCGCAATCGTACGATGGGGTGCCGATGTTCTCGCAACTGGTCACGATCTTCAAGATCCCCGAACTGCGCCGCAAGATCTTCATCACGCTGCTCTTCCTGGCCGCGTACCGGATCGGCTACTACGTGCCGCTCCCGATGATCGACCAGGCCGCGCTCGCGGCGAAAATGGCCGACAACGGCGGCGGCACCCTCGGCAAAGTGCTCGGGTTCGTCTCCCTCTTCTCGGGCGGCAACCTCAGCCAGTCGTGCATCTTCGCGCTCGGCATCATGCCGTACATCTCCGCGTCGATCATTATGCAACTGCTTTCGTCCGGCGTATTGCCGTCCCTGGAACGGCTCCGCAAAGAGGGCGAATCCGGGCGGAAGAAGATCAATGAATACACGCGCTACCTGACTGTGCCGATCTGTGTCGTCCAGTCGATCATGTTCGTGCAGACGCTGCTGAGACCCAGTGGCGACGGGGGGCCGGGCGGCTCCGCCGTCGCGGGCGTCATGGAATCCGACTTCAACGCCTTCTACTTCGGCGCCGCTGCGGTCGTCATCATGACGGCCGGGACGCTTTTCCTGATGTGGCTCGGCGAGCAGATCGACGAGTACGGCATCGGCAACGGCATCTCGCTCATCATCATGGCCGGGATCGTGGCCCGTATTCCTGAAGCGATCGGCGTGATGATCTTCATCCCCGGCACCACCGACTTCAAACCGAGCCTCACGACACTCGGCAGCGAAACGGGGGATGTGAGCCTCGACCGGATTCTCGTGCTCGGGTTCCTGTTCATCGCCGTCGTCGTCGGCGTCATCGCCATCACGAAGGCCCAGCGCCGCATTCCGACGCAGTCGGCGAAGCACATCCGCGGGCGCCGCACCTTCGGCGGCTCGCGTAACTTCCTCCCGATGAAGCTCAACGCCGCCGGCGTCATGCCCGTGATCTTCGCGAGCACGCTGCTCATCATTCCGACCTTCGCCTTCAAGATCATCTACAGCCAGTTCGAAGCCCAGTGGGCCAGCGACTGGGGCGCGATCTTCGAGCGCAACTCGGGCTGGACCTACAACATCCTGTACATCCTGCTGATCTACATCTTTTGCTACTTCTGGGTGGCGATCACGTTCAACCCCAAGGAAGTGTCGGACAACCTCAAGGACTACGGCAGCTTCATCCCCGGCTACCGGCCGGGCAAGACGACCGCCGATTACCTCGAGCGCGTGCTGATGCGGATCACCTACGTCGGGGCGGCGTTCCTCGCGATCATCGCCATCATCCCGACGATCGTGGCCGACCTCATGGACATCCCGCTCGTGGTCGCCGCGTTCTTCGGCGGCACGGGGCTGCTCATCGTCATCAGCGTCGCCCTCGACCTCGTGCAGAAGATCAACAGCCACTTGGTCATGCGGAATTACCAAGGCCTCACCGACGAGTGAGCGCACTTCCAATTTCAGCGCAGCGGA
>JAYVTJ010000194.1:0-2034 GCA_043774415.1 Fimbriiglobus sp.
TCGGCAGGAAGCCCTTGATCCCCGCGACTTCGATCATCATGCCGGTCTTGTTCTTGTTCATCCCCGTGACTTTGGCATTCACGATCATGTTGAGGCTGACCTGCGACCAGTCGCTGACCGTTTGCACCGAACCCTGCCGCGTGAGCAGCACCAGACCGTTGGCCGCATCGTAGCGCTCGATGGTGAACTCGACGATATCGCCGACGTTCGGCTTCTGCTCGAATTGGTCGATGGGCAGCACGCCTTGGCCGCGGCCGCCGGGGACATCGATGAACACATCGTTGCCGTGGATCGACACGACCTTGCCGCGTTTTTTTCCGCCCGGCAGCTTCGCCGTCGGCGGCGTGTAGGATTGCACCGCTTGCTCCGCGAGGGAGCCGCCGACATCCATCCCGGCGAGCGAGGCCGCAAGTTCCGCTTCGATGCTGGCATCGAGCTGGCGCTTGTTCGGCTTCGACTGGGAGAAGTCTTTGCGATCCAGATTGAGCGGGGCGGTGCCGTCGTTTCGCGGCTTCTCCTCGCGCGGCGGTCGGTGGCCTTCGCCGGAGCGCGGGAACGGCTTCGGTCCACCGGGGCGGGGGCCGCTCGGTCGCGGCGGCCCTTGGTTCGGGCGTTCGGCCGGCTGCGGAACCGGTTCGGGGATTGGGGCCGCGTTCGGGGTATCGCTCATGGAATCGTCCGGGAAAGAAGGCAGTCCATCGGCATCGCAACTCTTCAACTTATCGGCGGTGCCGAGCGGGACAACGGCAAGCCGATGGGGGTGCGCCGACAATTCCGGGAGGCCTGTGGTTTTCAGTTTCAGTTTCAGTCGATATCGACACCCCCTCCACTGAAGGCACTGAAACTACTGAAACCAGTGAAGGCACAAACAACCTTGGCAACGGATCCACCGAACCTGCCGACCCTCCGCTCCGTCCCGTAGACTTCGTGTAACTCAAGCGGGAATGCCATGATCGAGATCGACGGCGGCGAAGGGGAAGGGGGCGGGCAGATCCTGCGCTCCGCGCTGACCCTGTCGCTGCTCACCGGGAAGCCCTTCAAGCTCATCAACATCCGGGCGAACCGACCGAAGCCGGGGCTGGCGGCGCAGCACTTGGCCTGCGTCCGTGCGGCCTCGCAGATCAGCGGGGCGATCTACAAGGGCGGAACGCTCGGTTCGAGCGTGCTCCACTTCGAACCGGGGCCGGTGAAGGCCGGGGACTACAGCTTCCCGATCAACACGGCCGGAGCGACGGCCCTCGTGCTGCACTCGGTCTACTTACCTCTGGCACTGCGCGGGGGTGGCCCGAGCACGGTGCGCATCACCGGGGGCACGCATGTGAAAGCGGCGCCGACGTATCACTTCCTCGAAGCGACCTGGGCGGGTTATCTGGCGAAGCTCGGCATCGACATCGCGCTCGAAATGATCCGCCCCGGCTTCTATCCTCGCGGCGGCGGCGAGATCGCGGCGACGATTCAGCCCTGTTCCCGTGTGCGCGGGTTGAACCTGTTGAAGTGCCTCGCACTGACGACCGCCGGAGGATTCGCCGGAACCGCCGACTTGCCCGCCTCGGTGGGAAAGGCGATGGCTCGGCGGTTGAAGCACAAGCTGAAGATGGCGGACGTCGAGAGCCACATCCCCGAGGAAACGTGGACGAACGGCCCGGCTGCGGTCGCGGGGGTCATCTTCCGCCAAGCCCCGGTGCCGACGGTCTTCACGGCCCTCGGCGAACGCGGCAAGCCGGCCGAAGCGGTCGCGGACGATGCGGTCGAGGAGGCGCTGGCCTATCGCGCGAGCGGCTGCCCGGTCGATCCGCATTCCGCAGACCAGATCGTGCTGCCGCTCGCGTTCGGCGCCGACGCGAGCGAGTTCGCGGTGTCCGAAGTGACGAACCATCTGCTCACGAACATCGCGACGATTCGGAGGTTCGTGAATCGGGAGATCGCTTGCGAGGGATTCGCCGGCGGGAAGGGGATCGTGCGGATTGGAGTGGAGGATGATCTTTGTACGTCACGCTCTGCGTGACGGGCCCGTCACGCAGAGCGTGACCTACG
>JAYVTJ010000195.1:0-5498 GCA_043774415.1 Fimbriiglobus sp.
CGCATCGGCCGAGTTCAACCCGGCGATCACGGCGTCCTGGGTCGCCTGCGGGGTCGCGGCCTTCGCCCAGGTATCGAGGCCGCGGATCGGGATCGCCGGCGAGTCAGTCGTGCCGACCCAAGTCAGCCGGTAGATTCGGCCGTTGACACCATCGCCCCAGAGCTTCCCGGCTCCACCGGAATCGGTGCGCCAATCGCAGACGTAGATCGCACCGTCCGGCCCCGTCACCATCTGGCAGGGGCGGAAGAGCGGATCTTCGGACTTCATGAACTCGAACTCGTTCGGGATGCTGAACGTCGAACCGCTCGGCGCGATGGTGTACGCGCGGATCAGCTTGCGGAAGACGTCCGGGTAGTACATCAGGCCGCGGTAGTGCTTCGGCAGTTGCGTGTCGTTGTAGATGAGCACGCCGGCGGGTGAACCGCGACCGGTCTTGACCATCGGCGCGAGTCGCCCGGGCACTTCCCCGGCCACCGACACGCGGGCCAAGTCGGGCCGGCAGCAGCGGGCCCCTTCGCGCAGCCGCCAGCCGTAATCCGAATCTTCCGCGACGTGCATGAGCCGGCAACCGGTGAACTTGCTGCCGTCTTCTTGGTCGTTGTCCGAGTGGAACCAGTTGTACTTGTCGTCGTAGACCATGTCGCGGTACGGGTTGCGGTACCCGATGGAGTAGGTCTCCATCTTCGAACCATCGGGGAGGCAGCGGAAGATCGCCCCGGTCCGCAGCACGGTCGCCCGGCTGCCGTCGGAACCTTCGACGAAGTTGTCGTCGTCGCCGCTCGTGAGGTAGAGCCAACCATCGTTGCCGATGGTCATGCCCGAAACCTGGTGGTGGTGGTAGCCGCAGAAGCCCTGCGCGATGGTCTCGCGGATATCCCAGCGACCGCCGGCCTTCGCCTGCTTGTAGCGCCGGATCGTGCCGCGACCGCTGACGTAGAGCCAGCCGTCGTACCACAGAATGCTCGAGGGCAGTTCCTCGGTGATGACGATCTCGGACTTGTCGTACGTTTTCGTCTTCTCGTTGAACTTCAGCACCTTCACCGTATCCGGCGTGAACTTCTTCATCGTCGCGATCTGCTTCGTGCTGCCGTCGCGGTAGCGGAAGGTCTCCTTGAACTCGGCCCATTCGCGGCCCGGATCGGGACGCCATTCGAGCACGAACAGGGTGCCGTCCGGCGCGAAGGTCATGCCCACAGGGTTGATGATTGCCGGCGCATCGGCGACGAGTTCGGTCTTGAACCCTTCGGGCGCGAAGAGGCCTTTGAGCTTCGGATCGAACGTGCCCTGATCGACGAGCTTGACCGGGAACGGAGCGGGCTTTTGGGTCGACTGCGGCTGCGAAAACTCCGCGGGGGCCGGGGGTGTCGCAGCCGATGCGACGGTGGTCAGACAGGAGAGGGCGATGAGAGCCGGGAGAGAGGCGCGCATAATGGGAGAGTCCTCGGAGAAGAGCGGGCGGCGGGCGGGACGAGCGAGATCCGATCCGGTTCCCGTAATGTTCTACCCGCGGAATCGAGCGGACTTACCGGGCCATCGCAAGGGAGGCGGTCGGGAGAGTTGTGCCAAGGATAGCCCAACTCGGCGGCCCGGGGCTACCCTGAAGTGCCCGGATCGCCGAAATTCCGCGTGCCGGAGCGTCGGAACCCCGCCTTGCCGGCGCGGGGAAAGCGTGTAAATTGCCACTGCTGCCGGGGTAGCTCAGCGGTTAGAGCGGTCGCTTCATAAGCGATAGGTCGCCGGTTCAAGTCCGGCCCTCGGTACTTTTTGGCTTTGAGATTTGCAAGTCGGGTGGTGGAAGCACCTTTGACCCATCCCACAGTGAAATCATGTCCTCTGCCATGGGCGCGTTCAGCCTGGGCAATCTCCCGTTCAGAATCAGGCAATACCTAATCCTCCAAGTATCCAGTTGGAGCCTGCTTCTCGAGTCCTTTCGACCTTACCTCGAAACCGTGTAAGAATGCTTCCCGCGACCATTACCTATCGACCGGTAGGTTGATCGAACCCCGATCATTCCGAGGGGAAGTCCATGCCGAGGTTTCCGACCCGCGCCCGCTTTCTGAGCCTCCTGTTCGCACTTTCGGGTGCGGTTCTCGCGGGCTGTTCCCCGGCGGAGGGCGCCGAAAATGCCCCCGCCGTCGGCGCCGAAGCCAAGGACTTCGAACTGATCGCCCTCGGCGGCGAAACCGTCAAACTCTCGAAGCAGACCGACGCCGGACCGGTCGTCCTCGTCGTGCTCCGCGGCTATCCCGGCTACCATGCCCACTCTGCACCCGTCAAGTTAGCGAGTTCGTCGGCAAGGCGGACGCGTTCAAAAAGGCCGGCGCGAAGGTGCTGTTCGTCTACCCCGGCCCGGCCGACAAATTGAAGGCGCACGCCGGGGAATTCGCGAAGGGGAAGGACTACCCGGAGGAGTTCCAATTCCTCCTCGACCCGGATTATACGTTCACTGACGCGTACGGGCTCAGGTGGGATGCCAAGGCCGAAACCGCCTACCCGTCGACGTTCGTGCTCGACGGCAAGCGCAAGGTCACGTTCGCCAAAGTGAGCAAAACGCACGGGGATCGCGCCAAAGTGGACGAAGTCTTGAAAGCGCTGAACGCCAAATAAGCCTGCGGCAAACGGATCGATAATCTCCGAACGGGAGGCGGCGATGGCCGAAGGTGCGATTCCGGATTTCGATACCGTGCCTGCGCAATGTGGTATCGGTTGTCGGCGACACGCGGTGGGGAACTCCCTCTTTGGAGTGATCGGCTGGCTCTGCGCCGCCCTTGCCGCCGTCTGCGTGTCGATGATCCCCTACGACTTCGGAGAGTCCGTTTGCGGGGTCTGGGGATGCTACCCGCCGCTCCAAGCCCTCGTCGCACTGCATCTTCTCTGGTGCGTCGCATTCGGCGCCACCATCTGGGCCGCGCGGCGCTTCATCACGAAAAATCTGCTTCCGCTCGGGTTGGTGCTCGGCGCGGGTGCCGCCCTCGGCATCGGGATCACGCTCGCCGAGGATCTCCCGAAGTGGACGGCGCACTTGCCCGACGAATTGCACCGGCTCTGGCCCCGGCGGGTCGCCTACATATTGGCCACGCGAACCGATGTCCCGCTCGTCGAAGCACTCGTCGCCGGCGCCGTCTGCACCGCACTCGGACGGCGTTCCCGACTCCTCCCCCGTACCAGGACGACAATATGAAGACCGCACGATTCGCCGGATTGGCTTTGCTGGGCGTCGCGCTCATCGCCGGCGCTTGGATCTCGCTCGGACGCAGCGGTGACGAGAAGCCTCGTGCCGTGCCCGTCCCCGCCCCGGAATTCACGGGCGTGACCGAGTGGCTGAACTCCGAGCCGCTAAAGCTCGCCGATCAAAAAGGCAAAGTCGTCGTCGTCCATTTCTGGACCAACGGGTGCATCAACTGCATCGACAACTATCCGCACTACCGGGCCTGGCAGGACAAGTACAAGGGCGAAAAGAATTACCTCATGGTCGGCATCCACACACCGGAGTTCGACGCCGAGAAGGAGGTCGATCGGATCAAGGAGCGGATGGAGAAGAACAAACTGACGTTCGCCGTCGCGGTCGACAGCGACTCGAAAAATTGGAAGGCCTGGGAAAATCGGTACTGGCCCGCGATCTACCTCGTGGACAAAGCCGGCGGCATCCGCGAGCGCTGGGAAGGGGAACTCGGCGAGAAGGGCTACAAGCAGATGACCGATAAGATCGACGCTCTTTTAAAGGAAGCTGCGCCGGAAAAGAAGTGAGCGTCACCACCCCTCCAGCCACGCCCGCGCCGAAGCGTCGCTCGGCATGCGCCAGTCCCCCCTCGGCGACACGCTGACCGACCCCACCTTCGGCCCGTCCGGCAGGCAACTGCGCTTGAACTGGTTCGCGAAGAAGCGCGTCAGGAAGATGCGGAGCCAATCGCGGAGTTGGACTGGGGTGTACTCGGCTGCGAACTTCGCGTGACCCGCCAGGAAGAGGATCTTCTCGGGCGACTCGCCCCAGCGGAGGAAGTGGTAGAGGAAGAAATCGACCAGCTCGTACGGGCCGACGCTCGACTCCGTCGCCTGCAGCGCTTCGCCGGTCGCCGTCGTCGGCAGCAGTTCGGGCGAAATATCCGTGGCCGCGATGTCGAGCAGCGTCAGGCGGGCTTCGCCGGCGAATTCGTTCTCCGCGGCCCACCGCACGAGGAACTTCACCAGCGTCTTCGGGATGCTGATGTTCGGGTTGTACATGCTCATATGGTCGGCGTTGTACGTGCACCAGCCGAGGGCGAGTTCGGAGACGTCGCCGGTTCCGACCACGAACGCCGTGTTCATCAGCAGGTTCGTCCGCACGCGGGCCTGCACATTCTCGAACACGAGGTCGTGGCGGTTGTCATGCGGCAGCGCATGCAGCGCGGTCGTCAGCGTTTCGACTGTGTGATCGGCGAGGTCGATACCGAAGGGCCGGTGGCCAAGGGCGCGCATCTCCAGCAGACAGAGCGGGCGGATGTCGATTTCCTTCGCGGTCACGCCGAGCGCGGTCATCAGAGCTCGGGCGTTGCCCTTCGTGCGCTTCGTGGTGCCGAAGCCGGGCATCGTGATCGCTCGAATCTTCGCCGGCAATTCGCCGAGTTCCGCGAAGGTCTTGCTGGCAACGAGCAACGCGAGCGTGGAATCCAATCCCCCGGATACCCCGATGCTCACCGTCGGCCGGCCGATGTGATCGAGCCGCTTGGCGAGGCCCGCCACCTGCGTGGCGAATATTTCCCCGCAGCGCTCGCGCAGCGTGCTCGGATCGGACGGCACGAACGGATGCGCATCGACCGCGCGGATCAGCACAGGCGTGCGCTGGGACTCGGCGAGCTTGAACGGCACCGCGCGGAACGGAGGAAGTCCGGCGCGGGCGTCGTGGAAACTGCCGGTTGTCAGGCGATCCCGCCGGATGCGGCCGAGGTCGAGGTCGCAGATCGTGATGTGCCCGCGGCGCTGGAATCGCTCCGATTCCGCAAGGAGTGAGCCATTCTCGGCGATGAGGCAGTGCCCGCCGAACACGAGGTCGGTCGTCGATTCCCCCGTCCCGGCCGCGGCGTAAATGTACCCCGCGATGCAGCGGCCGCTCTGCCCCACGACGAGTTGCCGGCGGTAGTCGGCCTTGCCGATGATCTCGTTGCTCGCGCTCAGATTCGCGAGGACGGTCGCGCCCGCAAGCGCTTGCAGCGAACTCGGCGGCACCGGCATCCAGAGGTCTTCGCAGATTTCGAGGCCGAGGACGAACTCCGGGGCGTTCTCCGCGCGGAAGAGCAAGTCGGTTCCGAACGGCACCGTCTGCCCGGCCAGTGTCACCGCATTGACAGTGGCGTGCGCCGCCGGGTGGTAATAGCGGCCGTCGTAGAACTCCTTGTAGTTCGGCAGGTGCGTCTTCGGCACCACACCGTGCAGTTTGCTTCCGGAGAAGATCGCGGCGCAGTTGAAGACCATGCCGTCGATGGCGACCGGCAGACCGACGACCGCGATCCCGTGGAAGCAAT
>JAYVTJ010000196.1:0-3488 GCA_043774415.1 Fimbriiglobus sp.
CCCCCTCTCCGAAGCGGAGAGGGGGAGCATGAACTTCGCACTCCTTCAAATAGCGGATGCTCTCGCGGGCGATCGTCTCGGGATCGGGGGAGTAATCGAACACTTCGACCGACACCCAGCCGGTGTAGTTCGCATCGTGCAGCGCCTTCAGAATCGGTTTGAAATCCACATCCCCGAATCCCGGACCGCGGAGGTTCTCGTCGTTGGCGTGGAAGTGATAGGTGTGCTTCGCATTTGCCGCGATCACCGCCCCACGCGGTTCCATCTCGACCGCCATCGCCTTCGCGTCGAGGTGCAGTTTCACGTTCGGATGGCCGAGCCGGCCGATGATCCGCACGGCGTCGGCCGCGGTGATCATGAAGTCGGTCTCCTTCGGCGTCAGCGGTTCGAGGCAGAGCTTCACGCCCGTCTCGTCGAGCACCGGCAGCACGCCCTCCAAGCACTGCACCGCAGAGTCCTCGGCCTGACCGTGAGTGCAACCTTCCGGAATCTTCCGCTGAGCGGGCGAACCGAGCACGAGGATGTCGCCGCCCAAGTCGGCGGCGGCACGGGCGAGTTCGCCCAAGTAGTCGGCCGTCTTCTTGCGGATGGACGCATCGGGGCTGGTGAGCTGGAAGCCGGTGGTCTTCGCGAGCAACCAGTGCAGACCGATGATCGACACCCCCGCGTGTTCGGCCGCGAAGCGCAGCTTCCGGCGCTTCCCCGCGCTCACGTCGGTGATGAGCGGAGCGAGCGTGAACGGGGCGACTTCCAGCCCGGAGTAGCCGAGGCCCGCGACGAAGTCGCAGACGCGCGGATGCTCCCAGCCTTCGAACGTCTCGTTGCAGATGGCGTAGCGCATGGCGGCATCAGGGGAGGTTGATCGTGACGGTTTTATCCGGGTCGGCGGGGTCGGCGACCGTGAGCTTCACCCCGGCTTTGCCCGCCGTGGCACGGATGAACTCGGCCGGGGACCGGACCGCAGCGCCGTTGACATGGGTGATGATCCAGCCCGGCGTCGCCTCCCCGGCCTCCTTGAACTTCTTCTCGGCGACGCTGCCGGTTTCGAGATCTTTGATCGACACGCCCGCCGGCGGATTGATCTGCGGCCCGTTCCGCATTCCGGGCAGGCCGATGAGCCGGACGCTCGCATAATCGGCGCGGAGTCCGTGGAAGCTCGGCCCGAGATTCGACGCGATCGTCGGCAGCGTGTTGGCCATCTTCGCGAGGGTCACGGTCGCCTTCATCGGCGCCCCGCGGCGCTGGAACTCGACGACCACATCGGTCCCGGCGAGTGCCGCCCCGACGTAGAGGAGCAGGTCGTCGGTGTCTTTGAGGACGTGCCCGTCGATCTTCTTGAGGATGTCGCCGTTGCGGATGTCGGCATCGGCCGCGGGGCATCCCGGCGTGATGCCGCTGACTTCGACGCCGCCGCCGGTGGCCGTAACGGGAGCGACGCCGAGGAAGCCGTAATCGATCTCTTGGCCATCCTTCAGCACGTTGAGGATGCGGCGGTAGTTCGCGTCGAAGGGGATGGCGTAGCCGCCGCTCGCTTCGGAACCCTGCACGGCCGCGACCGTCGAACCGAGGCCGACGACTTCGCCATCGAGGTTCAGGATCACGGAACCGCTGGAGCCGAGCGTGAGCCGGGCATCGGTCTGGAGCAGGCTGCCATAGGTGTGCAGCGGCTTGTTCGTCCGGAGTTCTTCGCGCTGAGGAGAGACGCCCGAGCGCCGGCGAATGTTGCTCAGGATGCCCCAAGAGGCGCTCGGCATGCCGTCGCCGAAGCCCGCGGCGAGCGGATGGCCGAGGGCGATGACCCACGAGCCGCGCTTGAGGTTGGCCTTCTTGCCGTCGGGCGAATCGACGAGCTGGACCGGAGCGATCTTCGCTTCGCCCAATCCGCTCGGAGCTTTGAGGAGCTTGAGGATCGCGAAGTCGCTGCGGGCGTCGGCGGCGTGGATGTCGGCATAGCCGCCATCGCCGTTCGAGAGGCGGACATAGATTTTCGTCGCTCCGTCGATGAGGTGATGCGTCGTCAGGACGAGGCCCTTCCCCGCATCGACGATGACGCCCGACCCGAACGTATTGTCGGCGGCGTTTTCGAGTTTGCTCAGGTCGAACTTGTTCGCGGGCGGCGGCAGGAACGGGCCGAACGGCTGCCGCACCGGCTCATTCGAAATGTAGCCGCCGAGCTTCCCCGGCGCTTTCGGATCGGGCTTGGCCCCCGGATATTTTTGGTGGCTGACGACGATGGCGACGACGGATGGGCTGGCCTCTTCGATGACCTTCTGCATCTGCTCTTCGAGCGCCTTCGCCGAGCCGCGGGGCGGATCGGCTGCGCGGATCGGGAGCGCTGCGGCGAGCAGCAGCATGCAGAGCGAGGAGCGCACGGCGGTGGTTCCGGAGCGGGAACGGATGGTCGGAGAGTGCATCATACCCCCTTCGCGGCGCGGATGTACGCCTCGAAATTCGCCACCGGGGTCTCTTTGCCGACGCCGTGATTGAGGTTCACGATGTGCCGCTGACTGCCCGTGGCGCGGATGCAGGCCCGCGTCGCCGCGAAAACTTGCTCGGCGGTGCCGGTGCGCATCACCTCTTCGGAGACGTTCCCCTGGAACACCAAGTGCGGATAGCGCGCCTGCGCTTCGGCGAGGTCGTGCTGGAGCCCGAGGCTCACGACATCGGCCCCCGTCGCGGCCATGCGGTCGAGGTACGGGCACTCCTTCACGAACAGGATGCGCGGCACCCCCGTCACGGCGTTCAAAATTCGGGTGTGGTGCGGCTGCGCCCAGCGGTCGTACTCCTCGGGTTGCAGAAGTCCCGCCCACGAATCGAAGAGCTGGTAGACATCCGCCCCTTCGGCAACGAGCGTCTTCAGAAAGCCGACGGTCGCGACCGAGAGCCGTTCGAGCAGGCCGTCCCACACCGCGGGTTGTTCGGATGCGAAGCGCCGTGTCGCGGCCATGTCTTTGCCGGTGCCGATGCAGTACGTGGCGACCGTGAAGGGCGACCCCGCAAAAACGATGACGGGCAAGTCCCCCGCGAGCAACTCCTTCACACGCTTCAGCAGTTTGCGGATGTGGTCGTAGCTTTCGGGTGCGGGTTCCGGATTCAACCGTGCGAGATCGGCGGCCGTATGAATCGGACGGTCGGGTTGCGGGCCGATGCCCGGCTTCAGTTCGAAGGGCAACCCCATCGCGATCGGAAGCGTCGTGATGTCGTAGAAGAGGATGATCGCATCGACCCCGAAGCGGCGCGGACAGAGTGAGGCCTGCGCCGACTTCTCGACATCTTCGGAGAAGGCGAAGAACTCGGCACCGTCGCGCACGCGCCGGAACTCGGGATCCCAGCGACCGGCCTGGCGCATGGCCCAAACCGGGGCGCGCTCGACCGCTTCACCGCGGGCCGCACGAATCAGGAGGTGGTCGGGCATCGAAGTCTCATCGCGGGAACGGGATGCAGTCTCAGTTAGCCCGACGCGCGAGCGAGGGAATATCATCCCCCGC